>NZ_BAAAUG010000041.1:119919-188705 GCF_039533825.1 Streptomyces rectiviolaceus | reverse complement strand
CGCCACCGCACCGCCGTGGCCTCGTACTTCACGGCGCCCGGCCGCTTCGCCACGCAGTGCGCCGACGCCGCCCCCTGGATCGCGGCGGCCCCGCTCGGCGCCCACCAGGCGATGGCCCGCCTCCTGCTGCACCGCTACGACCAGGCCCGCGCGACCGCCACGCAGACCGTCACGCCGACCACCGCGACCCCGGCCGCCACGCAGGTTCCGCCCCGTCAGCTGACCTCCGCCTGACAGTCGTCTGTCGGCCACCGAGAGGCCCTGAAGCCCCCTTTGTCACTGCTTGCGTTTACTGTCGGTGCATGGAAGGCACTGCACCGAACGCGTACGACGACGAGGCGGCCTATGACAAGGGTGCCGTCGAGCGATGGGCCACCGAGCCGGACAAGAGGCCGGGGCGCACCGCCTTCCAGCGGGACCGCGCCCGCGTCCTGCACTCCTCCGCGCTGCGCCGCCTCGCCGGAAAGACCCAGGTGGTCACCCCCGGCACGCGCAGCAACGAGGCATGGGACGCCAGCGCACGCACCCGTCTGACGCACTCCCTGGAGTGCGCCCAGGTCGGCCGCGAGCTCGGCGCCGCCCTCGGCTGCGACCCGGACCTGGTGGAGACCGCCTGCCTCTCCCACGACATGGGCCACCCGCCCTTCGGGCACAACGGCGAGCAGGCGCTGAACGAAGTGGCCGAGAGCTGCGGCGGCTTCGAGGGCAACGCCCAGTCCCTGCGGCTCCTCACCCGCATCGAGCCGAAGCGCTTCGTCAGGAGCGAGGAGACGGACGAACTCGTCAGCGTGGGGCTCAACCTGACCCGCGCCGCCCTGGACGCCGCCACCAAGTACCCCTGGCCGCGCGGCGCTCACCCCACCGACCTCGAGTCCCTCAAGTTCGGGGTCTACGAAGACGACCGTCCGGTCTTCGACTGGGTCCGCAAGGAGGCCCCGAGCCGCCGCATCTGCTTCGAGGCCCAGGTCATGGACTGGTCGGACGACGTGGCGTACTCGGTGCACGACATCGAGGACGGGCTGCACGCCGGACACCTCGACCCGAACCTGCTGCACGCGGAGCCCGAGCGCCAGGACATCTTCGCCGTCGCCATCGGTCGGTACGTACCGGAGGACACGGACCCCGAAGAGCTCTCCGAGGCCCTCGACCGCCTCCTGGAACAGGAGTGGTGGCCGCACGGGTACGACGGATCGGCCATCGCCCAGGGCCGCCTGAAGGACGCCACGAGCCAGCTCATCGGCCACTTCTGCCTCGCGGCGGAGAGCGCCACCCGCGCGCGGTACGGCAAGGGCCCCCTGACGCGGTACGCCGCCGAGCTCGTCGTCCCGCGCGAGGCCCGCCACGAGTGCGCGGTCCTCAAGGCCGTCGCCGACCGCTACGTGATGCAGCGCCCCGCCCAGGAGCGGCTGCGCGCGGACCAGCGGATCGTCGTCGCCGAGCTGGCCGACGCGCTCACGGCCCGGGCCCCCGAAGGACTCGACCCGCAGTTCCGCGCGCTGTACGACACGGCGACCGACGACCGCGCGGCGCTGCGCGTGGTCGTCGACCAGATTGCGTCGCTCACGGACGCCGCCGCGCGTTCGCTGCACGCGCGGCTCACGACACGACACCCCTGACATATGCGGAATAACCCGATCGACCACGGGGCGTGACGAAAACTGGCCGGATCGGGTCGCAACCCCTTCCCCCATCACACTCCGTGCGGGACGCTCCCCCCTGACGGCAAGGCTTTGAGGAGGCATCAAGTGGTCGACGCGGATCAGACGTTCGTCATTGTCGGAGGAGGTCTCGCGGGCGCGAAAGCGGCCGAGACACTCCGGTCCGAGGGCTTCACCGGCCGGGTGATCCTCATCGGCGACGAACGCGACCACCCGTACGAGCGCCCACCCCTGTCGAAGGGGTATCTCCTGGGCAAGGAAGAGCGCGACAGCGTCTTCGTCCATGAACCCGCCTGGTACGCCCAGTCGGACGTGGAGCTGCATCTCGGCCAGACCGTCGTCTCCATCGACCGCGCGGCCAAGGCCGTCCACCTCGGTGACCGAGCCGTCATCCACTACGACAAACTCCTCCTGGTCACCGGGGCCGAGCCGCGCCGTCTGGACGTCCCCGGCACCGGCCTGGTGGGCGTGCACCACCTGCGCCGCCTCGCGCACGCCGACCGGCTGCGTCAGGTTCTCGCCAGTCTCGGCCGTGACAACGGCCACCTGGTGATCGCGGGAGCGGGCTGGATCGGCCTGGAGGTCGCCGCGGCCGCGCGGACGTACGGCGCGGAGGTCACCGTCGTCGAGCCCCAGCCCACCCCGCTGCACGCGGTCCTCGGCCCCGAGCTCGGCCAGATGTTCACCGACCTGCACGCCGAGCACGGCGTGCGCTTCCACTTCGGCGCCACGCTCACCGAGATCGCGGGACAGGACGGCATGGTCCTTGCCGCCCGCACGGACGACGGCGAGGAGCACCCGGCGCACGACGTGCTCGCCGCGATCGGCGCCGCACCACGCACCGCGCTCGCCGAGTCCGCCGGTCTCGAACTCGCCGACCGCGCGCACGGCGGCGGCGTCGTGGTCGACGCCTCCCTGCGGACCTCGGACCCGGACATCTTCGCCGCGGGCGACGTGGCCGCCGTCCAGCACCCGCTCTTCGACATGAGGCTGCGCGTGGAGCACTGGGCGAACGCCCTCAACGGCGGCCCCGCCGCGGCCCGCGCGATGCTCGGCAAGGACGTGACGTACGACCGGGTGCCCTACTTCTTCTCGGACCAGTACGACGTGGGTCTCGAGTACTCGGGATGGGCGCCCCCGGGGTCGTACGACCAGGTCGTGGTCCGGGGCGACGCCGGGAAGCGGGAGTTCGTCGCCTTCTGGCTGAGCGAGGGACGGGTGCTCGCCGGGATGAACGTGAATGTGTGGGACGTCACGGACACCATCCAGAAGCTGATCCGCGCGGGTGCACGGCCGCCGGCCGAGTCACTGTCGGATCCGTCCGTCCCCCTGGAGTCGCTGCTCCGGTGACGGGGCCGGGCGGGAGTGTCACAGCAGGGCCGTAGTATTCCTACGTGGCAGGCAGGATCAATGACGAGGACGTGAAGGCGGTTCGGGACGCGGTCCCGATCGACGCCGTGGTCTCCGACTACCTCCAGCTGCGGAACGCGGGCGGAGGCAACCTCAAGGGCCTGTGCCCCTTCCACGACGAGAAGTCACCGTCCTTCCAGGTCAGCCCGAGCAAGGGTCTCTTCCACTGCTTCGGCTGCCAGGAAGGCGGCGACACGATCGCCTTCGTGATGAAGATCGACCACCTCACCTTCTCGGAGACGGTCGAGCGCCTCGCCGCCCAGGCGGGCATCACGCTGCGGTACGAGGAGGGCGGGTACAACCCCTCGAACCAGCGCGGGGAGCGCATCCGCCTCGTCGAGGCCCACAAGATCGCCGCGCAGTTCTACATCGACCAGCTGGAGAGCCCCGAGGCGGAGATCGGCCGCAAGTTCCTGGCCGAGCGCGGCTTCGACCAGGCCGCTGCCGCGCACTTCGGCGTCGGCTACAGCCCGGCGGGCTGGGACCACCTCACCCGGTTTCTGCGCGGCAAGGGGTTCACCGACAAGGAGCTCACCCTCTCCGGCATCTCCCAGGAGGGCCGCCGCGGCCCCATCGACCGCTTCCGCGGCCGTCTGATGTGGCCCATCCGCGACATCAGCGGCGAGGTCGTCGGCTTCGGCGCGCGCAAGCTGCGCGAGGACGACAACGGCCCGAAGTACCTCAACACCCCCGAGACGCCGATCTACAAGAAGGGCCAGGTGCTCTACGGCGTCGACCTGGCCAAGAAGGAGATCGCCAAGACCTCCCGCGCGGTCGTCGTCGAGGGGTACACGGACGTCATGGCCTGCCACCTCGCCGGTGTCACCACGGCCATCGCGACCTGCGGCACCGCCTTCGGCGGCGACCACATCAAGATCCTGCGCCGCCTTCTGATGGACAACGGAAGCGCTCGGGTGATCTTCACCTTCGACGGTGACGCGGCAGGCCAGAAGGCCGCCCTGCGCGCCTTCGAGGACGACCAGAAGTTCGCCGCCGAGACGTACATCGCCATCGCGCCCGATGGCATGGACCCCTGCGAGCTGCGCCTGGCCAAGGGGGACGGAGCGGTCGCCGACCTCGTCGAACCCCGCACGCCGCTCTTCGAGTTCGCGCTGCGCCAGATCGTCGGGCGGTACGACCTGGAGACCCCCGCGGGCCGCGCCGCCGCCCTGGACGAGTCGGCGCCGGTCGTGGCCCGCATCAAGAACAGCGGCGCGCAGCACGAAGTGGCCGTACAGCTCGCCGGGATGCTCGGCATCCTGGACACCCAGTTCGTGGTCAAGCGCGTGGCCCAGCTGGCGCGTTGGGCCCGCGACCGGGGCGGCCGGGGCCCGGCCCCGCAGCAGCAGCGCACGCACCAGAACCAGCAGTACGCGGCCACGGGGCCTTCCGCGCCCTC
This sequence comes from Streptomyces rectiviolaceus, assembly GCF_039533825.1. Classification (NCBI taxonomy): domain Bacteria; kingdom Bacillati; phylum Actinomycetota; class Actinomycetes; order Kitasatosporales; family Streptomycetaceae; genus Streptomyces; species Streptomyces rectiviolaceus. The sequence continues at coordinate 184,238 of NZ_BAAAUG010000041.1, read as the reverse complement.
GGGCCCCGCGCTCACCCTCCGCAGCCCCGCCCACCGCACCGAGCGCGAGCTGCTCAAACTGGCCCTGCAGCGCCCGGAGCTGGTCTCCCCGGCCTTCGACGCGTACGGCGTGGACGAGTTCACCGCGCCGCCGTACGCGGCGGTGCGCCAGTGCGTCGAGGAGGCGGGCGGCGCCGAGGCGGGCATCCCCGAGCCGCAGACCTACCTCGCCCGCGTCCTGGACGCCGCCCCGGACAACACGGTCCGCGCCATGGTCACGGAGCTGGCCGTCGAGGCGATCCTGCGCAAGACCGTGGACGAGATGTACGCGGGCGTCCAGCTCGTCCAGGTCCGGCTGCGCGCCGTCGACCGCCGCATCCGCGACGTCCAGGGCAGCCTGACCCGGCTGAGCGCACAGGGCGACCCGGCGCAACTGGCCGCAGTCCAGAACGAATTGTGGGTCCTCCAGCAGTACGCGCAGGCGCTGCGCGAGCGCGGCGCCGACGCGCTCTGAGCTCCCGCCGGGGCTCACCCCGGGCTCACCCCGGGCGCACTCTGAGGTTCGCTCCGAGGTTCACGTAGCGCGGCGCTGGTTACCCGTCGGGTAACCACGCGGTCACGGACCGGACTCAAAAAGTCACCGCACGCCCCTCGTGGCGGCCGTGTGTCGTACCCCACACTGGGTTGCGGTGCCTGAGTCCTCGGAGCGCGGCCGGCCCGCAGACAGCGGATGCGGATCCGGTACACCCGCGATTCCACACATCGTGTTCGGGACGGACAGCGGCGAGGCCGTCGATGCCGATCCCGCTGTACCGCTGCCGCACGCCTCAGCAGCGATCATCATGGAGGTCGCCCCCGTGCAGACCCAGACCCTCAGCCAGACCGAGACCGCCATCGCCGCGGAAGTGGAAGCGGAGGCGGTGGCGGATACGGACGTCATCACGGCCGTACCCCAGCAGAGCCGCGCCGCGCGGCACCCGGAGGCGGGTCCCGCGAGCCCCGGGGTGGAGGCGGCTCCCGAACCCCCGGACGCCCCGGAGGCGCTCGAACCGGACAGCGGTGAGCTGCCCCTGCCGCCCGCCCCCCGCGGTCGCGCCGACACCGGAGGCCCCTCGTCCGACCTGTTCCGCCAGTATCTGCGCGAGATCGGCCGGATCCCCCTGCTCACGGCGGCGGAGGAAGTGGAACTCGCGCGCAGCGTCGAGGCCGGCCTCTTCGCCGAGGAGAAACTGCGCCTCGCTATCGACCTGGACTCCCAACTCGCGCTCGACCTGGACAAGTTGGTCGTCGTGGGCCGGATGGCCAAGCGCCGCCTGATCGAGGCCAATCTCCGCCTGGTCGTCTCCGTCGCCAAGCGGTATGTCGGGCGCGGACTGACCATGCTCGACCTCGTCCAGGAGGGAAACCTGGGCCTGATCAGGGCAGTCGAGAAGTTCGACTACGCACGCGGCTACAAATTCTCCACGTACGCGACCTGGTGGATCCGCCAGGCGATGTCGCGGGCCCTCGCCGACCAGGCCCGCACCATCCGCGTCCCCGTGCACGTCGTGGAGCTGATCAACCGCGTCGTCCGCGTCCAGCGCCGCATGCTCCAGGAGCGGGGGTACGAACCGACGCCCGAAGAGGTCGCCGCCCAACTGGACCTGCCGCACGAGCGGGTCAGCGAGGTCCTGCGCCTGGCCCAGGAACCGGTGTCGCTGCACGCGCCCGTGGGCGAGGAGGACGACGTCGCGCTGGGCGACCTCATCGAGGACGGCGACGCGACGAGCCCCGTCGAATCGGCGGCCTTCCTGCTCCTGCGCGAGCACCTGGAGGCGGTGCTCTCCACGCTCGGCGAGCGCGAACGCAAGGTGGTCCAGCTGCGCTACGGCCTCGCGGACGGCAGGCCCCGCACCCTGGAGGAGATAGGACGGATCTTCGGCGTGACACGCGAACGCATCCGCCAGATCGAGTCCAAGACCCTCAACAAGCTGCGGGACCACGCCTTCGCGGACCAGCTGCGGGGCTATCTCGACTAGTCGGCCTAGTCGAGATAGTTCCGGCCTAGTCGACCTCGGCCACGGCCTGCGCGAACTGAGCCGCGTACAGACGCGCGTACGCGCCCTCGGCGGCCAGCAACGCGTCATGCGTGCCCTGCTCGACGATCGAGCCGTCCTCCATCACCAGAATCGTGTCCGCGTCCCGGATCGTGGAGAGCCGGTGGGCGATGACGAACGAGGTCCGCCCGTGGGCGAGCCGCGCCATCGCCTTCTGGATGAGCACCTCCGTACGGGTGTCGACCGAGCTGGTCGCCTCGTCCAGGACCAGGATCACCGGGTCGGACAGGAACGCACGGGCGATCGTGATCAGCTGCTTCTCGCCCGCGCTCACCCCCGTGCCCTCGTCGTCGATCACCGTGTCGTAGCCGTCGGGCAGCGTGCGGCAGAAGCGGTCGGCGTGGGCCGCCCGCGCCGCCTCCTCGATCTCCTCGCGGGTGACGTCCTTGGCCGCTCCGTACGCGATGTTCTCCGCGATCGTGCCGCCGAACAGCCAGGTGTCCTGGAGCACCATGCCGATGCCGGACCGCAGTTCGTCGCGCGACATCTTCGAGATGTCGACCCCGTCGAGCGTGATGCGCCCGCCGGTGACCTCGTAGAACCGCATCAGGAGATTGACCAGCGTGGTCTTGCCCGCGCCTGTCGGACCGACGATCGCCACCGTGTGGCCGGGATCGACCTTCAGGGACAGGTCCTCGATGAGCGGCTTGTCCTTCTCGTAGCGGAAGGACACCTTGTCCATCTCGACCTGGCCGCGCAACTGGTCGGGACGCGTCCCGTGCGCCGGGTCGGCCTCCTGCTCCTCCGCGTCGAGGAGTTCGAAGACCCGCTCGGCCGATGCGACACCGGACTGCACCAGGTTCGCCATCGATGCGACCTGCGTGAGCGGCATCGAGAACTGCCGCGAGTACTGGATGAAGGCCTGCACGTCACCGATCGACAGCGCACCGGACGCGACCCGCAGGCCACCCACCACGGCCACCAGGACGTAGTTGAGGTTCGACATGAAGAACATCAGCGGCTGCATGGCCCCGCTGTTGAACTGCGCCTTGAACCCGGCCTCGTACAGCGCGTCGTTCTGCTCGGCGAACGCCTTCGCCGACTCCTCCTGGCGCCCGAAGACCTTCACCAGGTTGTGCCCGGTGTACATCTCCTCGATGTGCGCGTTGAGCTTGCCGGTGGACTTCCACTGCTGCACGAACTGCGGCTGCGACCGCTTGCCGACCTTCGTCGCCACGAAGAACGACAGCGGCACGGTGACCAGCGCGACCAGGGCGAGCAGCGGCGAGACGTAGAACATCATCACCAGTACGCCGACGATGGTGAGCAGGGAGTTCACCAGCTGGCCCATGGTCTGCTGCAGGGTCTGGCCGATGTTGTCGAGGTCGTTCGTCGCCCGGCTGAGGACCTCGCCGCGCTGCCGCTTGTCGAAGTACGACAGCGGAAGCCGCGACAGCTTCTCCTGTACGTCGCCGCGCATCTTGAAGACGGTCTTGTTGATGGCGCGGTTGGAGAGACGCGTCGCCACCGCCATCAGCAGACCCGCGATCAGGAACGCCCCGAGCGCGAGCAGCAGCACCTCGCCCACCGCGCCGAAGTCGATGCCCTCGCCCGGCGTGAAGTCGACCCCGGAGAGCATGTCGGCCATCCCGCCGTCGCCCTTGTCGCGCAGGCCCTCGATGGCCTGGTCCTTGGTGACGCCCTCCGGCATGTCACGACCGACGATGCCCGCGAAGAGCAGGTCGGTCGCCTTGCCGAGGATCTTCGGGCCGAGCACGGTCAGCGCCACGCTGAGCACTCCGGCCGCGAGCATCCCGTACATCGTGGCGCGCTCGGGCCTGAACTGCGCCAGGAGCCGTTTGCCCGACCCCTTGAAATCCATCGACCGGGAATCCGGCCCCATCATCTGGTGTCCGCCCGGACCGGCCATTACGCGGCCTCCGCTTCCGTCAGCTGGGAGAGCACGATCTCCCGGTAGGTCTCATTGCTCTCCATCAGCTCGCGATGGCGTCCCGTCCCCACGACCCGGCCCTCGTCGAGGACGATGATGCGGTCGGCGTCCCTGATCGTCGACACGCGCTGGGCGACGATCACGACGGTCGCCTCGGCGGTCTCGCGGCCGAGCGCGGCCCGCAGGGCGGCGTCCGTCGCGTAGTCCAGGGCCGAGAAGGAGTCGTCGAAGAGATAGATCTCGGGGCGCTGCACCAGGGTCCGCGCGATGGCGAGCCGTTGGCGCTGACCGCCGGAGACGTTCGTGCCGCCCTGCGAGATGGGCGCGTTCAGGCCCTCCTCCAGGCTCTCGACGAAGCCCTTGGCCTGGGCGACGTCGAGCGCGTGCCAGAGGTCGTCGTCCGTCGCGTCCGGGTTTCCGTAGCGGAGGTTGGTGGCGACCGTGCCGGCGAAGAGGTACGGCTTCTGCGGCACCAGGCCCACGGTCCTCGCGAGCAGCGCCGGCTCGATGGTGTGCACGGGCACGCCGTCCACCAGGACCTCGCCCTCGGTGGTGTCGATGAGCCGCGGCACGAGGCTGAGCAGCGTCGACTTGCCGCTGCCGGTCGAGCCGATCACGGCGGTCGTCTCACCGGGCCGCGCGACCAGGTCGACGGCCTTCAGGACGGGCTCCTCGGCACCGGGGTAGCGGAAGCCCGCGTCGCGGATCTCCAAGTGGCCGTGGCGCTTCAACTCCCGTACGGGGGAGGCCGGGGGCACCACGCTGCTCTCGGTGTCAAGGACCTCCTCGATGCGCTCGGCGCAGACCTCGGCGCGCGGCACCATCATGAACATGAAGGTGGCCATCATCACGGACATCACGATCTGCATCAGATACGCGAGGAACGCGGTGAGCGCCCCGATCTGCATGCCGCCGCTGTCGATGCGGTGCGCGCCGAACCACACCACGGCGATCGACGAGATGTTCACGACGGTCATGACGATCGGGAACATCAGCGCGAGCAGCTTGCCGGTGCCGAGCGACACCTCGGTCAGCTCGGCGTTGGCCTTCCGGAAGCGGTCCTTCTCGTACTCGTCGCGGACGAAGGCGCGGATGACGCGGTTACCGGTGATCTGCTCGCGCAGCACGCGGTTCACGGTGTCCAGGCGCACCTGCATGGTGCGGAAGAGCGGCCGAAGACGCTTCACGATCAGGCTCACGCAGATCGCGAGGACGGGCACGACGGCGATCAGGACACCCGAGAGCGGTACGTCGAGGCCGAGGGCCATGATGATGCCGCCGACGCACATGATCGGCGCCGACACCATCAGCGTGAACGACATCAGGACCAGCATCTGCACCTGCTGGACGTCGTTCGTGGTCCGGGTGATCAGCGACGGCGCGCCGAACTGCCCCAACTCCCGTGCGGAGAACGACTGCACGCGGTCGAAGACGGCGGCCCGGACGTCGCGGCCGAGCGCGGACGCGGTGCGGGCGCCGTAGTAGACGGCGCCTACGTTGCAGACCACCTGGGCGACGGTGACGGCGATCATGATGCCGCCGAACGACAGGATGTAGCCCGTGTCGCCCTTCACGACACCCTCGTCGATGATGTCGGCGTTGAGCGTGGGCAGATACAGCGAGGCGCAGGTCTGCAGGAACTGCAGCAGCACCAGCAGGGCGATGGGCTTCTTGTACGGACCCAGATGGGCCCGCAGGAGTCGTATGAGCACGGAGTCTCTCGGAGAGGCGTGGGCGGGGATTCTGGCGTGGGCGCCACCCATACTCCGATACCGCACCCCGGCGTGCGCAACCGATTAAGCCATGACCCGGTAAAAATGTTGCCTGGGTCAAGAAGCGGGCACACCCCTGGCGGGGCGCTTCAGGAGCCGCTCGCTGCGAACGCCCCCGGATGGGCCTGCTCCCGTACGGTCCGGTACTGCTGGCGCACCGCCTGGCCCACGGACTGCTCCTCGCCCGGCTCGAAGACCTGCGCGGACGCCCCCTGCCAGTACGGCAGTTGGCCGTTCAGCGCCCAGGCCGCCTGCCGCGCCGCACCGATCGCCGCGTAGTCCGCGGGCTGCGGCACCACCACCTGCGTGCCGAACAGCATCGGCGCAGCGGCCTGCACGGCCGGCAGCTCGGCCGCCGCGCCGAGCAGGAACACCCGGCGCACGTCCACGCCACGGCCCCGCAGCACGTCGAGCGCGTCCCCGAGCCCGCACAGCATGCCCTCGAAGGCCGCCCGCGCCAGATGCTCGGGCCGCATCGACTCGCGCCGAAGGCCGGTCAGTGTGCCCGCCGCGTGCGGCAGATTCGGCGTCTTCTCACCCTCCAGATACGGCAGGAGTACGAGCCCGTGCGCACCCGGCGTCGATTTCATGGCCAGATCGGAGAGTCCTTCGAGGTCGGCCACCCCGAGCATCTCGGCGGCGCCCCGCAGCACCCGCACCGCGTTCAGCGTGTGCACCACCGGCAGATGCATCCCGGTGGCGTCCGCGAGCGAGGTGATCGTCCCGCTCGGGTCGACAAGCGCCTCGTGGTGCACGGCCATCACGGACCCCGATGCCCCCAACGAGACGACCGCGTCGCCCTGCTGGACCCCGAGCCCGAACGCCGCCGCCATCGTCTCGCCGGTCCCCGCCGATATCAGCAGCCCCTCGGGCGTCGTACCCGCCGCCTCCGCGGGACCGATGACCTCGGGCAGCATCGCCTGGTGCCCGAGCGCGAGCTCGATGAGATCGGGGCGGTACGAACCGGTCGCCGCCGACCAGTAGCCGGTCCCGGAGGCTCCGCCGCGGTCGGTCGTGCGCCGCGCGGGCCGCCCGAGGAGCTGCCACACCAGCCAGTCGTGTGCCTGCATGAGGGAGGCGACGCGCTGAGCCGCCTCCGGCTCGGTCCTGGCCAGCCAGCGCAGCTTCGTCACGGGGTGCGCCGCCTGCGGGACGCAGCCCACGGCCTGCGCCCAGGCCTCGCGGCTGCCGAGCCCGTCGATCAGGTCGGCGGCGGCGACCTGCGCCCGCCGGTCGTTGCCGACGAGCGCGGGCCGCACGGTGTTGCCGTGCTGGTCCAGGGGGATGACCGCGTTCTGCTGCGCGGAGACGCCGATGGCCTGCACGCCTTCGAGCAGCCCGCCGCCCGCCGCCTCACCGAGCGAGAGCAGCCAGGCCTGCGGATCCACGTCCGACGGACGGCCGCCGCCATCGGGGCCGCCCTCCGTCGGATGCGCGGCATAGCCCTGCTTGAGTACGGCGCCCGTGTCCGCGTCACAGACCACGATGCGCGTGAAATCGGGCGAACTGTCCAACCCTGCGACTATCCCCATGCTTGGAATTCTGCCGCACCGCGCGACATCTCCCGTACCTCAGCTCCCAGGAGCGGTCCCGGCTAGGTGTTGGTGGTGCCCCAGTCGTCCTCGCCGTTGCCCTGACCGCGCTCGCGCAGCGACCGCACCCGGTCGGCCACCGAGTCGGGGACCCGGTCCCCCACCTTCTCGGACACGGTGTGGAAGGCCTTGCCCGCCACGTCGCGTCCCTGCTGCGTCGCGGACTCCACGGTGTTGCGCACGGCCGGGTTCTGCGAGAACTCGCGAGCGGACTTCTTCAGCTTCTCGTAGCGCTCGCGTCCGGCCCGGGTACCGAGCACGTACCCGAGAGCCAGTCCCGCCACGAATGTGAGCCGGTAGCGCATGGCTGCCACCCTTCCCTTGCGTCGGCGTCGAGCGTCTGTCGCCCGTCTGCTGCTCTGAGTCGGCGGTGGGGGATACCGATTGGCGGAGCACCCCCCTGCTTGCGCTAATGTATGTGTCGCAGCGACCGCCCGCCGCCTGGAGAGTTCCCAGCTAGGTGCGTTCGATGCAACGAGACGATCCCCTGTAGCTCAATTGGCAGAGCAGCCGGCTGTTAACCGGCAGGTTACTGGTTCGAGTCCAGTCGGGGGAGCTCGGTCTCCTGTAGCTCAATTGGCAGAGCAGCCGGCTGTTAACCGGCAGGTTACTGGTTCGAGTCCAGTCGGGAGAGCTGTGAGAAGGACCCTTGAGATTGCCCTCAAGGGTCCTTTTTCGTGCCTGGTGGAACCATGTGGGCAGCCCTGAGGTCCTCATGGTCGAGCGATGCCGACCATCCGAAGCAGGAGATCGTATGAGCGGCTATGCTGCGGCAGACGGCGCGCACAAATGTGCGCGACGCGCCGTTAGGGGCGGTAGCTCAGCCGGTTAGAGCAGCGGACTCATAATCCGTCGGCCGTGGGTTCGAGTCCCACCCGCCCCACCACAGCGCTGGGGCGCAGGAACGATTCCACCTGCGTCAACAGCGCAAACCTCCCGGTCCTTCCCTTTGCAGCGACACGCGGATGATCGTCGGCCGGCCCTCGCCGGTCTCCTGGTGGCCCGGAGCGGACCTCAGGCGCGCTCCAGGACCACGACCGGGATCTCCCGGTCGGTCTTGGTCTGGTACTCGTCGTAGGCGGGCCACGTCGCGGCCATGGTCCGCCACATGTCCGGCTTCTCCTCCGGGGTGGCGGTACGCGCGCGGGCGGTGAAGCGGTCACCCTTCACCTGCACCTGGACCTCCGGGTCCGCCTCCAGGTTGCGGTACCAGAGGGGCGGCGCGTCGGCGCCGCCGTTCGAGGCCACCACCAGCACCGCGTCACCGTGCGGCCGGTAGATCAGCGGGGTGCTGCGCTGCTCGCCGCTCTTTCGGCCGGTCGTGGTGAGGATCAGCACCGTGGTGCCCTGCCAGTCGTGGCCCTCCGCGCCGTCGGTCTCCACGTAGCGCTTCACATGCTCTTTGCCGAACAGCATCTGCCGTCTCCTCCGTGTCCTGGCGCTCTCGCGCCGTGCTGACCCGATGTCATGCCAACCCTGCGCTTTCCCACCTTCCCGACGCCGAACCGACACGGGCTCCGCGCGGGGGAGTGAGCTTCAGTACCGGGATCCCGGGCAGGAGGGATTCATGAAGATATTGATCCTCCTGGTGGTCATCGGCCTCGCCGCGGCTTGGTACCTGCAATCGCGGAAGCGCCGGTGAGCGCGCACGCAGGAGACGCCGCCGCCGCTCCGGTGGTCGTGCATCCGCCGTCCCGCACGGGCGGTCGGCGGGTGACGGTCCGCGGGGAGATCCTCGGCCTCGCGCAGTGCGACGCCGACGTCGTCGAGTTCCTGCGCCGGGCCGGGCTGCCGGACGCGGAGGGGCTGCTCGACGATCCGGTTCAGGTGAAGTGGCAGGGCGGCCAGGCGCACCGGTACGAAGCGGCGTGAGGCGTGGGCCGCACGGCCGCCGCTGCTCAGAGAGGGGCCTGCCAGGTGGTCGTCGTGCCCGCTCCGACGCCGTCCGTCGTGCCGTCGTCGTACACCGTCAGACGCACGCCCGTCCGGCCGTCCGGCAGCGTCGCCCGCGCGTCCACCGCCACCTCGATGCGGGTCACGTCGGGGCGGCGTGACGCGGTGGCGAGGGCGCGGCGCAGGGCGGCGAGCAGGTGGCCCGCCGCCGGGTCGGTGACGCGGGTGTCGACGGCGCCGGTGAAGTGCACGGAGGGCTGCACGCCGACCACGGCAGCCGCGCCCGCCGTCTCGCGGATCACCCTGCCGCGGAACGTGGTCGGGGCGTCGGCGGGCGGCTGCTGGAGCGCGAAGATCGCCGTACGGACTTCCTGGATGGTGGACTCCAGCTCGTCCACGGCCTGGTCAAGCGTGGACTCGACCTGGGGCGAGCGGTCCCTGCGCCGGGTCGACTCCAGCATCATGCCGGTGGCGAAGAGCCGCTGGACGACGAGGTCGTGCAGATCGCGGGCGATGCGGTCGCGGTCCTCGAACACCGCCAGGCGCTGCCGGCTCTGCTGGGCGTCCGCCAGGACGAGGGCAAGGGCGGCCTGCGAGGCGAACTGGGTGGCAAGGAGACGCTCCACGGAGGTGTAGGCGCGCTCGCCCCTGCGGCGGGGCAGCGCGAGCGTCCCGATGAGCCGTCCGCCCGCCTGCAGCGGCAGCATCAGGCTCGGCCCGAAGTTGGTCCGTACGTGCGTGGTCATCCGGGGGTCGGTCGCGGAGTCTTCGATGAACACCGGCTCGCCCCCGAGCAGTTGCTCGAGGACCGCGCTGCCGGGCTCGATGGTGGTGCCGATGAGGTCGTTCTGGAGCTCGTGGGGGTGGGCCGGGGTGTCGTTCGGTGCCTCGCGCGGGGGATCGCTCGGAGGCTCGGTGTCCTCCGCCGTCGCCGCCGCCACGATCCGCATGCCGCCCTGGTCCGTGGGCTGCAGGATCACTCCCGCCGAGGCGTTCGCGAGGATCCGGGCCTGCTGGGCGACCGTCATCAGCGCGTCGGCCGCCGGTTCGCCGGTGAGCAGGGCCGTGGTGACCGCCGCCGCGCCGTCGATCCACCGCTCGCGCTGCCTTGCCGCCTCGTACAGGCGGGCGTTGCCGATGGCGATGCCCGCCTGGCTCGCGAGGATGCGGAGCAGTTGCAGGTCCTCGTCCGTGAAGCGGCCCTCGCGCTTCTCGGTGAGGTAGAGATTGCCGAACGCCTCGTCGTGGACGTGCACCGGAACGCCCAGGAAGCTGTGCATCTCCGGGTGCCCCGGCGGGACGCCGCACGAGCGCGGGTCCGTCGTCAGGTCGTCGAGGATGAGCGGCTTCGGCTCGCGGATCAGGGCGCCGATGAGGCCCGAGTGACCGTCGGGGAGGGGGCCGATGCGGTCCCGCTCGGCCTGGGTGACGCCCGCCGTGAACAGGTCGGTCAGCTTGCCGTGCCCGGGGTCGATGACGCCGAGCGCACCGTATCTGGCGCCCGTCAGCTCGGTCGCGCTCTCCACGATGTGCTGGAGCGTGGTGTGCAGTTCGAGGTCCGTGCCGACGCCGAGCACCGCGTCCAGGAGGGGGACGAGGGGGAGGGGCAGGTCGCCGCCGTTCATCGCACGGCTCCGGCTGTGTCCCCGGCGGCCCCGCCGCCCCGCGCCTTCTTGGCCAGGCTCAGCAACGAGACCACCATCCACGCCCCTCCAGAAGCCGAGAACCCCACTGCCGTTCGTGGAGAGCATCGCCCGCCGTGAGCCCTGACCCGGCGAAGTTCAGCCAGCGGCAGGACCAGGTGCCCGTGCCGAGCCTGCCCGCCTGGGCGAGGGCGAAGGCGAGCAGGATCAGCGCGGAGCCGGTCAGCCGCACGGTCATCGACATACGGGCACTCTTCCGCGGGGCGGTGCTGAGATCAGCGCGTGAGGGCCGGGATCAGCCGGACAGCGGGTCGAGGACCAGCGGCTGGATCTTGCCCTCCAGCATCGCCCCGAGCCCGAGCACGGCACACACGTCGGGCCGCTCGGCGATCGCCACCGGCATCCCCGTCGCGTCCCGCAGCATCTGGTCGAGGCCGGGGAGCAGCGCGCTGCCGCCGACCATCATGATCCCGCGATCGGCGAGGTCGGCCACCAGATCCGGCGGGCAGTCCCGCAGCACCTTGCCGATGCCGTCAAGTACGGCGGTGAGCGGGGTGTGGATCGCGTCGCGGACGGCGGCGGTGTCGACGTGCACCGAGCGGGCGAGCCCCGTGGCGACATCGCGGCCGTGGATCTCGGTCGACTCGGGCCCGTGCGGAGTGAGGCCGTTGCCGCGCAGGGCGAGCTGAAGCGGACGTACCGACTGACTGGGCAGCATCAGCTCGTGGTGGTGGCGCAGGTGCTGGACGATCGCGTGGTCGATGGCCTCGCCGCCGACCGGGATCCGCTCGGCGGTGACGATCGACCCGAGCGACAACACCGCGACCTGCGTGGTCGCCGCGCCGCACACCAGGATCATGGTCGCCTCCGGCCGCTCGACGGGCAGCCCGCAGCCGACCGCGGCCGCGATGAGCGTGTCCACAAGCTCGACCCTGCGCGCCCCGAGCCCGACCATCGTCTCGACGGCGGCGCGCTGGGCCAGCGGGTCCGCGTCGTGCGGGGTGCAGGCGGCGGCACGAAGCCGCGGCTTGCGGCGCAGGGTGCGGCGGAGCTTCTCGCCGAGGAGGTGGCGCAGCATGCGCTGGGCCATCTCGATGTCGACGACGGTGCCGCCGGACACCGGCCGTACGACCCGGATGTAGCCCGGCGTACGTCCCGTCATCTGCTCGGCGAACTGACCGACCGCGATGAGCGCGCCCGTGCGCGTGTTCACGGCGGCGGCGCTGGGTTCGTCGACGACGAGACCCGCGCCCTTCACGAACACCCGGGTCCTCGCGGCACCCAGGTCGACGGCGATGTGGCAGCGGCGCAACTGCTCCAGACTGACGGTCATGGCAGGTCCTCCCGAGAGCGCAGACCGTACGGACCGTCGGACGACGGTCCTGTCTCGCATCGTGCGGTGGCCGCGGGCGGCCCGCGCGTTGGGCTGAGCCGGGCGGGGTGCCGCCGCACGGGTGGTCTTGATCGCGTCGCGAGCGGCGCAGTTAGCATCCCGTGTGACGCATACGCCCCCGGAAGAAGACGAAGCCGAAGGACCCCGGATACCCGAGGCCGACAGCGACCCCCCGCTGTCCCCGCTACCAGTGGAGCCCCAGGGGCCCGTCACGAAAAGGCGGATACTCGCCGATCTGACGCCTTTGCGTACGTCCGTCGACTACCGCCGTCTCTGGGCCGGCAACACGATCTCCTGGATCGGCCAGGCGATGACCGCCCTCGCGGTCTCCCTCCAGGTCTACGACATCACGCACTCCAGCTTCTCGGTCGGCCTCGTGGGTCTCTTCTCGCTGGTCCCTCTCGTGGTGTTCGGCCTGTACGGGGGCGCGATCGCGGACACGGTGGACCGGCGGAAGCTGGGCCTCTACTCGTCGCTCGGCTCGTGCGGGCTCTCCCTCGCGCTCGCCGCCGGCGCGTTCGCGGGCTTCCACCACGTGTGGTTCCTGTACTCCGTGGTCGCGCTGCAGGCGGTCTGCGCGGCGCTGAACTCGCCTGCGCGCTCGTCGATGATCCCGCGGCTCCTTCCGCCGGAGCAGCTGCCCGCGGCCAACGCGCTGTCGTCGATCACGACGACAGGGGGCACGATGCTCGGCCCCATGCTGGGCGGACTCATCGTCGGCCTGTGGGGCTATCAGGCGGCGTACACGGTGGACGCGGTGGCCTTCAGCGCGTCGCTGTACGCGATGTGGCGGCTGCCGGCGATGCGGCCGGAGGGGGCTGAGGCGGGGGCTGAGGAGGGGGTGCGCAGGAAGCGGGCGTCGGTGCTCGAAGGGCTGCGGTTCCTCGCGACGCGGCCGAACCTGCGGATGACCTTCTTCACGGACATGTGCGCGATGGTGCTCGCGCATCCGCGGGCGTTGTTCCCCGCGGTGGCGGTGGTGTGGTTCGGGGGCGACGCGAAGACGGTGGGCCTGCTTGTCGCGGCGCCCGCGGTGGGAGCGCTGCTCGGCGCGGTGTTCTCCGGGTGGCTGGGGCGGATCCGGCGGCACGGCCTCGCGATTCTGCTGGCGGTCGCAGGCTGGGGCACGGCGATCGCCGTCTTCGGGCTGACACGGAATCTGTGGCTGGGGCTGTTCTTCCTCGCGGTCGCGGGCTGCGCGGACACCATCTCGATGGTGTTCCGGAGCACGATGCTGCAGGCGGCCGTGCCGGACGAGATGCGGGGGCGGCTGCAGGGGGTCTTCATCGTGGTGGTGGCGGGCGGGCCCCGGCTCGGGGACTTCGTCGCCGGGTCGGTGGGTGATCTGGCGTCGCCCGGGGTGGCGGTGGTGGGGGGCGGGGTCGCGTGTGTCGTCGCCGTGGGGCTGTTGGCCGTCAAGTGGCGGAGGTTCGCTCGGTACGACGCGAAGGCGCCGGAGGCGTGAGGGTCACCTGCGGTCCTGGGCGTCGGTCAGTTCCGACAGGGAGTCGATGGTGTCGAGGGCTCCGGCAGCCCGGAGGCGCACGCGGTCCCGCTCGTCGCGGGTGTGCCCGAGGAATCGGATGCCCAGGCTCCGGGCCGCGGTCGCCTCAGACACGGAGGCCCCGACCATCAAGCAGCGGTCCGGAGGTGTGCCCAGCTGTTGCAGGGTGCGACGCAGGCAGTCCGGATCGGGCATCAGAAGCCGGAGAAACTCGCTGCGGCCGTGGATTCCGCCCTCGGGGGCAGGGAGCTCACGTGCTTCCAGGTACGCGGACACGGCGCGCGGTGACACATCGGTGGCGATGGCGATGCGGGGGTGGCCGGACCGGGCGCGCAGCAGCGCGGCGGCGTGAGGTGTGGGCTTCCCGGTGCGGGCTGCCTGCGTCTCGATCCGCTCGAGCCGCAGGCTCATGTCCCGTCCGAGTCGCTGGTTCGTGGAGTCCCCGTACGCGCGGAGCACGTCCAAGGGATGGAGTCGGCCCTCGCTCCGGGTGATGCGGCCGCCGGGCACTGCCGGTAGGTGGGCTTCGCCTGTCAGGGCGGCGTCGACGTCGCGCTGTTCGACGGCGAGTGCGACGAGGCTGCGGGCGGCGGCACGGGCCGCCTTGCCCGGGTAGAGGTTGATGAGGGTTCCGTCGAAGCCGAGGATCAGGGTCTCGACGGAGGTGGGCCGGGGGGTGACGGGCGGCGTGGCCGTGATCTCGCAGTACCAGTCGTCGGACCGCGGGACCCGCTCGAACCGGGTGTCGCCCATGCGGCCGGAGCGGCTGAGCCTGTCGTGCAGGTCGTTGGAGACGATCACGGTGGCGCGGCTGCCGGGGCGGTTGAAGAGGTGCCGCAGCTCGGCGGGGAAGGTGAGGGCGGCGACCGTGGGGTCCGGCTCGTGCGTGACGGTGACACACAGGCCGATGTGCGGCAACTCGCCCAGCGCCGCGGGGAGTTGTTGCAGGAGGGCGGTCAGTACGTGCAGGACGTGGACCTCCGGGGCGACGTCCACGTCCCAGCCGCGGGCACGGGGCTGCAGCTCGAAGTGGTCGGGGCCGATGCCGCCGGTGATGAGGAGGTGGGAGATCTCCCGGCCCAGCTTGTGCAGGGTCTCCGACTGGGTTCCTGAGGGGCGGGTCAGGTACTCGAAGGTGAGGGTCGTCCCCGGGGGCGTGGGCTGGTCGTCCGGCAGCTCACGGCTGACGCCGAGGTCGTCAAGCTGGGTGCTGGGGAGTTCCTCGTGGGGGGCCAGTACCTCGTCCTCCGTGTGGGGGAACTCCTGGAGCAGCTCGTCCAGTTCCGTCCGCTCCTGCTCGGTCGCGCCGAGCTCCCGGTTCAGCTCCAGGTGTGTCTGGAGGAGTGACTGCCGCAGGCGGCTGATGTCGGCGCGGGTGGCCTGGGCGGCCGGGCCGGGGATGTCCTCCAGGGGGGCGCCCCGCCACAGGTCGAGCGCGGAGCGGACCAGCTCGCGGGCGCGCGTGAAGTCCCCCGCGAAGCGGGCGTCCTGGGCGTCGGCGGCGAGTCTCTGGCAGTGGAACAGGTCGACGACGTCGGGGCCGTACGGCAAGGGCAGGGCGTAGCCGATGTCGTCGGCGACCAGGGTGTCGGGAGCCAGCGTGTTGGCGAGGCGGTGCGCGCAGTTGCGCAGGTCGCCTTCCGCGCGTGGGGTGAAGGCAGGGCCCCAGATTCCCTCGGTCAGTTCGGCGAACGGCACGGTCCGGCCCCGCTTGAGCAGGAGCATGCACAGCAGCGCCTGCTGCTCCGGCTTTCCGACGGTGAGGAGGTGGCCGTTTTGGGTGACGTGAAGAGGGCCGAGCAGGGAGTACGTGCGGTCGCGCGACGCGGGCACGGAGAGCTGCGTGAGCTGCGTGAGCTGGTGGAGGCCCTGGCGTCGGCGGTCCGCGTCGGGGGAGTCGAGGTCCTCGACGGCGGACCGCAGGATGTCCCGGAGCCCGGCGGCCACTTCAGTGCCGTCGTACATTTCGTGTACGAGGCGGCCGAGCGAGCGGAGGTCGGCCGATCCGCTCTCCTCGCGGTAGGGGGCGAGCGTGAAGCCGCAGAGCACGGCGCCCCCTTGCGGCGGGATCCTCACGTAGGCGGGGGAGAGGGCGCCGTGGGCCAGGCCTTCGGCGTCCAGGGCGGAAACCGCGCGGGCGAGGGACGGGATCAGGTCCAGGAGGTAGTGGGTGGGCAGTCCGTTCGGATGGTCCGCCAGGAGCTCCGCGAGATTGCGGCCCTCGATGAACTCCATGACGAGGTAGGGGACTTCACCGTTGGCGTAGTCGTGCACGGCGGCCACCTGCGCATGGCGGAACCGGGACAGTTGCCGCGCGGCCCGCGTGAAGCCGTGACGGAGCCACTGCGGTGCCTGCGGGTAGCGCTGCACCGCCACGGGCCTGCCGCCCTGGCGCAGATCCTCCGCGAGCCACACCCTGCCGCTGTGCCCGATCCGCCGCACCAGCCGGTAGCGGTCACCGAGGAGCCTCGCGTCCCGCCCCCCGCCCAACCGTCGCGCACTGTCCCGCGTGACCGTCGCGAACGGCTCGCCCACCGGGGCCCCGGGCCCGGCGCCTCCGCCGGAGGGAGCCACCGCGCGCAGTACCCCCGGCGCCGCCCCCGCCCGCTCGTCGATCAGTCCGCCCACCCGGGCGAGAAGCTCCCGAGTACGCCCCCGCGCGGTACGCGGCAACGTACGCAGCAGCAACTCCCGTACACCGTCCCGGAATTCATACGCCCCGGCGGCCCCGCCCGAAGCCAGCATTCCGCTCAGGATCACCTCCGCCAGATGCTGCGGGCGCGGACGCTCCTCCACCGCCGCCTGGACGAGCCGCATCACCGGCAACTGCGGCTCGCCCACCGCCAGATGGCCCGCAAGGCGGAAGGCCTCGGGGGAGGCCGTGGAGCGGAAGCGGAGCACGAGGTCCTCGGGGGTGAGGTCCGTGATGGCCGTGATGTCCGAGGTGCCGGCATCGGGGGCCGGTGGCGGTGGGCCGTGGCCCAGCCACCCCACCGCGCCCGGCAGTTGCGCCCCACCCGCGTCCGCCACCAGCGCCGCCCAGTGCGCAAGCCACGTCCCGGCGGGTTCGAGCACCGGGACCGGCACCGCTCCGGCGGGGGGCGGCACATCAGCGGCGTACGAAGTGAACGTGAGAGCGCTCGAAGGTGCCGCAGGGTGCGGGGAGGAGAGGAGCCCCGGAGCCGTCGGGAGCGCCGTGGTGCGCCAGAGGCGTTCCGGGAGCGGCTGGATCACCGCCACCGGCATCTGTGTGGCCCAGCGGCGCAGCGTGCGGTACCAGCGATTGCCTGCCTCGCCCTGGCGCCACTGCGGGCCCATGCAGTCGCTGATCACGAGGGTGACCGTGCGGCCCGACGCGGGCGCGTGGGCCGCCTGGGGCGGGACCGTGCCGTCCGGCTCCGCGCGGTGCAGCTCCACCGTGCGGAAGATGCCGGACTGGGCGAGCGCCGTGTGGAGTTCGTGGACCAGGGGGCGCCAGATCGGCATGGTCGGGCCCGCGTCGTACACCAGCGAAAGGCGCAGCCATCGCTCCGACGCGGGGCGCAGGACCGGCAGCCAGCTTCGCGGATGGCCGCCCAGGCGGGCGATGCGGTCCGCCGTGGCTTCCTCGTCGATGACCTCGCCCACCGGGGAGGGGACACGGCGCTTCAAGGGGCGCAGGGCGCGTTGCAGGGTGAGGGGGTGGGTCACCATCGGGGGGACGGGGACCCGGACAGGAGTGTGGCCGGATGCGGCTCCTGAGTCGGGGGTGCCCGACGGGTTCCCGGACGCGGAGGGCTTCGGCCGTGCGTCGCCGCCCGCCGGGGACGGCAGCCGCAGCGGCACCCGGTCGTCCGGGCGAGGGGGTGGCGTGGGGTCGGCCGGTTCCGGGTTCGGCGGTGACGGGCTCGGCCGGGGTGGCGTGCGCGGTGTCTGCGGCGGGGCGGCGGAGGCTTCCCGCGGAGTCGGCGCGTCGCCGCCCATCTGCCGTGCGAGCCACAGCAGTTCGGCCAGCTCGATCGACGTGGGCCGTGAACCGTCCGCCGCCTCCGCGAGGAGATCGGCGAGGCGCGCGACGGGGCCCCGGTGCCGGGGCGCGTCAGAGTGCATCGGGGCCCGGATCCGCCGCCTGCGTCAGGTACGGCATCAACTGGCGCGCGAGCTCGTCCCGCGAGGCTGTGTCGACGCCCGCCGCACCGGTCAGGTAGATCGCGTTCAGGAGCTGGTCCGTGGCCAGTTCGCCGCCGGTGCCGCGCTCCAGGAAGCGGGCGATGAGGGTGCGGGCGTAGGCGTCGGGCTCGCCGAGGTGGGCCCGGACGATCTCCTCAAGGTGCTCGTCGCGCGGCTGGCGAAGGCGCAGCGTGACGCAGCGGCGCAGGAAGGCGGGCGGGAACTCGCGCTCGCCGTTGCTGGTGAGGACGACGAAGGGGAAGGCCCGGCAGCGCACGCGGCCGCGCTCGACCGTCACCGGGTCGTCCGAGCCGTCGGTCAGGAGGTCCGCCTTCGGGGTGTGCTTGGCGATCCGTACCAGCTCGGGGATCTCGTACTGGCCCTCCTCCAGGATGTTCAGGAGGTCGTTGGGCAGGTCGAGGTCGCTCTTGTCGATCTCGTCGATGAGCAGGGCGCGGGGGCGGCTGTAGGGGAGGAGCGCGGTGCCGAGCGGGCCGAGGCGGAGGTGGTCATCGACGCCCGCGCCCTCCCGCTGCGCCCTCGCCTTCGGGGAGCGGCCCGCCGCGTAGAGGCGCGACAGCGGGTCGTACTGGTAGAGGCCGTCGTGCAGGGCGCTGCGGCTCGTGATGTTCCAGCGCAGGACCGGGCCGAGTCCCAACTCCCGTGCCACCGCGTACGCGAGGCTCGACTTGCCGCTTCCCGGAGGCCCCGTCACCAGGAGTGGCCGTCGCAAGTACAGGGCAGCGTTGACCAGTTGGACGCAGGTCTCCGTGGCCCGGTACGTGTGCGCCCGGTGCACGCGGTCCGGGGAAGTGGCCGAGCCGTCGTCCGTGGGCGTGTCGAGGACCGGGCCGCCGTCGAAGGCGCGCCAGGGCGGGGGCGGGGGCAGCTCGGAGATCCCGTCGTGGGGCTCGTTCGTGCCGGTGTAGACGGGCCACAGGGACATGATCGGGGTTCTCCGTATTCGTACGTCGGGCTCGGGATGCGTACGTCGGGCTCAGGCGACGGGGGAGTGGCGGTGGGCGGCGGGTGCGGCGGGGAAACAGCGGGGGTCGTCCCAGAGGAGCTGCACGTCCCTCGCCCAGTGCGTGTCCGGCTCGTCGGACGCCTCGGCGCTCTCGCGCAACGTCAGGATGGTGCGGGGGAGTTGGGCGGGCGGATGGCCTTCGATGTGGGCGGCGATACGGTCGAGGAAGTCGGAGCCCGCGCAGCTCTTGTCGGTGCGGTGGTCGGTGTCCGCGCAGCCCGTGCGCGACCACAGGAGTACCGGCACGGGTGCGGTGAGCGTGACGTCGAAGTGCGTGACGTCGGTGTCGGGCCCGGCGCGGTCCGCCGGTGGCGGCGCCGCGAACCCCGCCAGGTCCGCGCCGTCCTGTCGCAGCCGGAACCTGAGCTTGTTCGGTTTCTCCTGGGTGCCGCACTCGACGCGGTGCAGGACGGTCGTGGGGCGGCCGTCCAGATGCTCCCACTTCCGGGCGAGGCGGTGGCGCAGACCGCCCTTGCGGCGGGACCGGTCGGTGACGACCAGGGGGTACGAGCAGCCGAGCGGGGTCGGGTCGTCGGCGCCGCATTCCCACTGGGCCACCGGCCAGTTGAGCAGTGCGCGGGGCAGCACGAAGGCCAGCAACTCGTCTGTGCCGGGGGTGAGATGGGAGAAGGCGTCGTCGACGCGCTCCTGGACGTAACGGCGGACGTGGCCTGCGGACAGGGTGTGCGAACCGACCGGGTGACGCAGGCCCTCGCGGTACGCGGACACCTCGACCAGGAGCTGGTCGTCGCCCGCGCCGCTGTGGTCGATCTCGATGAGGATGGGGGACCAGGCGGGTGAGTCGCCGGGCGCGCCGGGCTCCCCGGGCGTGGGCGGGGCGGGTGCCGCGGGTGCTTCGAGCAGGCCCGCGAGGCGGTCGGCGAGGCGCGCCATCGCGTCCGGCTCTTCGATCTCCGAGAGTACGTACCAGGCCGCCGACCACAGCGAGCCGAAACCCTCCGGCGGCACGGGCGGGCCGAGCGGGCCCACCGCGTCGCGGTACAGCCGCTCCGGGTCGAGGGCGAGGCCGGTGTCCGCGGCCCGGTCCACCAGGGCGCGCAGCCGTTCCTTCGCGGCCCGCTGGTGGCCGGGGGTGGGGATCAGATCGCCTAGCGGCGGCCAGTAGCGGGCCATGACGGAGGTGGGCAGCATCCGTCCGTTGCGTACGCCGGTGGAGGCGCGGGCGGCGGCCGACACCATGCCCACGACCCGGTTGCTGTCCGCGAGGGTGACCGCAGCGCCGCTGAACCCGGGCGCCAGGGGCTGCCCGTGGGCGCTCCACGCCTCCAGCTGGACCCACTCGTCGGCGATCCGCTGGGCCGCGGTGGCGCGGTACTCGGCGAGGGTGCCCTCGCGGTAGCCCTTGGGGAATCCGTACACGAGGAGGCGGGGGCGGGGTTCGGTGTACGCGTCCTCGGGGTCCGCGAACTCGGCGGGCCGCAGCGGCACCGCGTGCTCCAGCTCCAGGACGGCGAGGTCGCCGAGGTCGTCGCCGTGTCCGTCCCAGCCGCCGTGCGCGCCAACGGTGGCGGTCACCGTGCCGAGGTCATCGCGGTGCGGGAAGGAGACGGTGACGGGTGCGCCGTCGCTGGCGCCTTCGCTGGCGCGGGCGTTGGGGCGGATGCTGGCGCGGACGACGTGCGCACAGGTCAGGACGTGCCGGTCGGACACGAGGAACCCGGCCCCGACCTCGCTTCCGCACACGATGCGGGCATGCCACGATGTGCTGCTCATGGGGTGGGGGTGGCCTCCGGCGGGGGCGCGGCTAGGGGGCTCGTTCCCTCGGAGGCGTGGCCGGCTGCGGATGCGTCGTGCGTGCTGCGGTGCTGCTGTGTCTTGGGGCGGGGCCGCGCCGGTATGTCCGTCCTCGCTATCGTCCGGTGGCCGCTTTGGTGCTTCGGGGCCGGAGTGCTGGGAACCGTGCTCCGGGCGGACATACCGGCACGTCCCCTCACGAGCGTTGCCGACCGCGGGTGCATGCCATCTCCTGTGCTGCCGTGCGGGATGTCGGTCCTGGAGTGCTGGGAGCCGTGCTCCGGGCGGCGCGTCCCCTCGCGGGCGTTGCCGGCCGCGGGTGCATGCCGCCTCCTGTGATCACGTGGTGGCTGCCGGGCCGTCTGGGGTCCAGGCGAGGCGTACCACCAAGTGGCCCTCCGTCGTGCCCTTCACGATCACCGCGCCTGCCTCCGCCGACATCCGTACGCCGAACTCGATCTCCACCGAGTCCGGGCGCAGCGTGCCGTCGCGGAACACCCGCAGCGCGGACTCGGCGGCCGCGCGTGCCCCGGCGAGCGACTCCTCGAAGGTGTGGACCGCCCGGGAGGGGCCGTTGCCGCGGGAGACGAGGTGGGAGCCGTGCATGTCCTCCACGTCCGCCATGACGACGGGCGTGCCGTCGTCGGTCGTGAACTCCACCAGATCGTCCATCAATGCCCCCGTCGAGCCCTCGCCGCACCTGCCAACTGCATTGTTACGGAAGGTCCTTGTGGCTGTCATCCAAGTCCGGGGTAACGGACGCACACGGGTGGGGCTGGCGGGAAGGTGCCCTGGCGGCTTCCCGCCAGCACCGGTCAACACCCCGGCAACACAAGCCGCCCGACACTCTTCGCAGCACCCGGGAATCACCCCCGCCCGGGTCCGACGAAGAGAGGGCACCCATGACCCGATCACCCGCGTGGCGAAGAGCGAGGCTGCTGCCGGTTGTCGGCCTCGCGGTCGCGCTGCTTCCGGCAGGGCAGAGTGCGACCGCCGCTCCCGTGGACACACCGCAGGGGCGGGCCACCCCCGCCGCCCGCGCCGCCCACACGGTCACCCTGGTGACCGGCGACAAGGTCACCGTCACGGAACTCGGCGGCGGCAAGAAGACCGTCACCGTCGACCGGCCCGCAGGGGCCACCGGAGCCGTGCGGAGTGAGATATCCGGTGACCGCATCACCGTCGTACCGGATGAGGCGCGGCCCTATCTGAGCGCGGGCACCCTCGACAAGCGGCTCTTCGACGTGACGGAGCTGATACGCCAGGGGCTCGGGGACGAGAAGGGCGGCGCGCTGCCGCTCATCGTCACGTACGAGAAGGGCGCGCGGCGTGACGCGGGCCCGGCGACGCCCCGTGGCGCCGACAAGGTGCGCGCGCTGCCCAGCGTGGGCGGCGTGGCGGTGAAGGCGGCCGAGCCCGGTGCCTTCTGGCGGGATGTCGCGCCGGGTGCCTCTGAGTCGCCGAGTGCCAAGGCCGGTTCGGGGGGTGGCCTTGCCGGTGGAATCGACAAGATCTGGCTCGACGGGCGTGTCGAGGCCGACATGGCGCAGAGCAACGAGCAGATCGGCACCCCCAAGGCCTGGGAGGCGGGGCTCACTGGCAAGGGTGTGAAGGTCGCCGTCCTCGACACGGGGGCCGATCTCTCCCACCCCGGTCTCAAGGATCGTGTGGACGCCAGTAAGAGCTTTATCCCCGGCGAGGAAGTCGCCGACCGCAACGGCCACGGCACCCATGTGACCTCGACCGTCGGCGGCAGCGGCGCCGAGTCCGACGGCAACAAGGAGAAGGGCGTGGCGCCCGGCGCCGCCCTCTCCGTCGGCAAGGTGCTCAGCGACGAGGGCTCCGGCAGCGAGTCGCAGATCATCGCCGGAATGGAGTGGGCAAGCAAGGACGTCGGCGCCAAGGTTGTGTCGATGAGCCTCGGTTCGCGGGAGGCGAGCGACGGCACCGACCCGATGGCCGCCGCCGTCAACACCCTCTCCAAGGACACCGGCGCCCTCTTCGTCATCGCCGCGGGCAACACCGGCGCCCCCTCCTCGATCGGCTCGCCCGGCGCCGCCGACTCCGCGCTGACCATCGGCGCCGTCGACTCCGCCGACCAGGCCGCGTACTTCACCAGCCAGGGCCCGCGATACGGGGACAATGCCCTCAAGCCCGACCTGTCCGCGCCGGGCGTCGACATCCTCGCCGCCCGGTCCCAACTGGCCGGCGGTGAGGGCTACTACACCGAGATGAGCGGTACGTCGATGGCGACCCCGCACGTCGCGGGCGTCGCCGCCCTGCTCGCCGAGAAGCACCCGGACTGGAGCGGTGCGCGCCTGAAGGACGCGCTGATGTCCACCTCCGCGAAACTCGACGCCTCCGCATACGAGTTGGGCGTTGGGCGGGTGAGTGTGCCCGGCGCCATCGATGCGCAGGTCACCGCGAGCGGGAGCGCCGATCTCGGCTTCTACTCCTGGCCGTACGGGGACAACAAGCCCGTCACAAAGACGGTCACTTATGCCAATTCGTCCGACGCGGCAGTGGAGTTGAGTCTCGCCGCCGAGGGCGCGGCGGAGGGTGTCGCGAACCTCGCCGACAAGACGCTCACCGTGCCCGCGCACGGCACCGCTTCGACCACGGTGACCGGTGACGGTGCTAAGGCGCCCGTCGGCAACAGCAGCGGCCGCATCGTCGCGAGCGCCGCCGGGAAGCCGGTCGTGCACACCGCGTTCGGCCTGGTCAAGGAGGAGGAGCGGTACACGCTCACCGTCCACGTCAAGGACCGTGACGGGGCGGCGACCGGGGCCGGTCTGGTGCTCCAGCACCTCGTCAAGCAGACCGATCCGTTCCAGGCGGAGGTCGGTGATTCCGGCACCCTTGAGCTGCGCCTGAAGCCCGGGTCGTACGCCCTGTCCTCGTTCCTCGACGTACGCGGCAGCAAGGGGAAGGACTCGCTCGGCATCGGCTTCCTCGCCGCGCCGGAGATCGTCCTCGATCGGGACCGTGAAGTCACCTTGGATGGGCGGAAGTTGCGCGAGGTCGGCGTGGACGTCGGCAAGCGGACGGAGACCCGCCAGCTCCTGATGGAGTACGACCGCAAGGCGAACGGCGCCGAGCTGATGGGCGCGGTCCAGGTGCCGGTCAAGTACGACAGCGTCTTCGCGGCGCCCACCAGCAAGGTGGCCGAGGGCAGCTTCGAGTACCGCACCGTCTGGCGCCTGGGGAAGCCGACCCTCGACGTGAAGGGCCTCGGTCAGGTCGTCGCGCAGCCGGGCGGCACGGTGACCGACGGCCGCAGCAAGCTGCCGCTCGTGGACGTGGGCGGCGGCACGGACGCCGAGTACGCGGGCAAGGACGTCAAGGGCAAGGCCGTCATCGTGCGGCGCGCGCCCGGCTCGGACGTGACGCCCGCTCAGCTCGGGCAGGCGGCCCAGGACGCGGGCGCGAAGGCGCTGTTCGTGACCGATGACGTGCCGGGGCGGCTCAACGCGTGGTTCGGCACGGACGACAACGCGGACCGGCCGCTGCAGATCGGCACGGTCGACGCTGCGGACGGTGCGCGGCTGCTCGCGGCGGCGAAGGCGGGACGCGCCGTGGAGACGACGGCGACCTCCCGCACGCCTTATGTGTACGACGTGTCGGAGGGCCACAAGGGGGCGGTGCCCAGGGACCTGACGTACGAGCCGTCGAAGCGTGAACTCGCGGTCCTGGACACGAAGTTCCACGCGGTGAAGCCGGTGGCGGGCGGCGAGTTCCGCTATTCGCTTACGGACACCTTCTCCGTCGGGATCGGCTTCCAGGAGAAGATCGACTACCCGGTCGAGCGGACGGACTACGCCTCCACCGGCGCCGGTCAGCTGTGGCACGAGTCGGTGTCGGCCGGGCCCGGCGTCTTGGAGGAGCGGAGCGGTCTGGTCGGTTACCGGGGCGGCAGGCACGGCGAGCTGAACTGGTTCAAGCCCGTGTGGCACCCGTGGCTGGGGACGGGGCTCGGCTGGGGGCAGCAGCGGTCGGGCAACTCGCTGCAGTTCAACGTTCCCGGGTGGGGCGACTCCGGTCCTGATCACACCGGGTTCGGCGACGTGTGGAACGACGACTCGATGACGCAGATGAGCGAGGTGTACGCGGACGGGGAGCTGGTCGACCGGCGCAAGAGTTCGGGGGTCTACGTCTGGGACGCGGATCCCGCCGAGCGGACGTACAAGGTCGTGACGGACACGACGCTGGACGCGGACCGGTGGCGGCTCGCGACGAAGGGCCACTCGGAGTGGACCTTCAGGTCGAAGGAGACTCCTGCCGACCGGGACACGTTCCTTCCCCTGCTGAACCTCGGGTTCGACGTGGACACGGACCTCGCGGGGGACGTGCGGGGCGGGCGGACCGTGGATGTCGGGATCTTCTCCGAGTACGTGAAGGGGGCGCCGGACGTCGGGGCCATCGGCGGCGGCAAGCTGGAGGTGTCGTACGACGACGGGAAGAAGTGGACGGAGGTCGCCCTTGACCGGGATGGGGCAAAGGCTTCCTGGGGCGGGGAGTTGAAGGTGCCTGGTTCCGCCGAGTTCATTTCCCTGCGGGCTTCGGCGAAGGACGACCGGGGCGGATCGGTCACCCAGGAGATCGTGCGGGCGGTGGGGGTGCGGTAAGAGAGCGGCCTCAAGCGCCGGCCGGGCTGGATTCTCGGCCCGGCCGGCGCTGCTCGGTCTCTGTCCTGTCTGTCTCTGCCCTCTCTCTACACGTTGACGTAATCAGAGCGTTACGCCAGTGAAGGTGCGGTGTCACAGTGATCGTTGAGGCTGATGTGACCGATTTCCCCGTGTTTCAGGGGTAGTTGGTGGATCAACGAAAACCAATCGGTCCTCCCCCCACAATCCGAACAGGATGGGACCACATAGATGTCCGTCACACCGGTGCTGATACCGCACCCTTCCGAAACACCGCCGACCAGCGGCCATGTCCTGGCCGTCGGCTCACCGGGCCCCAGCCGTGAACTGCTCACCCGGACCCTGAGACTCACCGGGTACGAAGTCACCCACGCCGTCCCCGGCGACGTACACCGCCAGGTCAGGCAGGCGCCACCGGACGCGATCGTGGCCCTCGACGACGGCCCCGACGGCCGGCGTCAGGGCCTCGACGTCATACGCGAGGTCCGCGCCGACCCGGCAGGACAGGCGCTTCCGCTGCTCATGGTCACGGCGGCCCGCGCCCACGCCCCCGGTGCCGTCGCCGATCTGCTGCGGCACGGCGCCGACGACTGCCTGCCGGAGGCCTGTGACCCGCGCGAGCTGTCGGCGCGGATAGCGGCCAAGCTGCACCGCGTCCCGGTCCCGGTGGAGAACCTGCTGCGCGATCCGCGCACCGGCCTCTACTCGGGACCGCACTTCATGGACGAACTCGACCGCGAGCTCAGCCGTCCGTCCGCCGCCCGGCGCGGCGGTGTGCTCGCCGTGGTCGGCGTCGCCGAGATGGCCGCCCTGGAGACACGGCTCGGGCCCCGCGTGCGGCGCGAGGTCGCCGAGCGTCTTGCCGGAGTCGCGGAACGTCTCGGTGGCGTCTGCGACCGACTCGGCTGGGACGAGGCCGGGCAACTGCTCGTGCTCATGCCCGGTGTCGACGAGGAGACCGCGACGCGGAGCCTTCGGGAGTTCGCCGTGTCCGTGGCCGGTACGCGCTTCGTCGTCGCCGACGAGAACGTCCGGCTCACCCCGGCCGTCGGCTGGACCCCGCTCGCCGAGTACGCCGACCACGCCCGGGCGGCCGAGGACGCGCGGGACGCCGTCTCCGAGGCCGTGCGCCACCGGGACCTGCGCCCGGTCCGCTACGAGCCGTGGATGCGGACGAGCGCCCCGCACGGCCACCGCCGGGCCCGCGCGGGGCTGCGAGCGCTGGTCACCTGGGCCACCCGGCTGCTCTCGCCCGTGCTTCCGCTGGTGCTCGGCGTGGGCGTGCCGTTCCTGCTCTACCAGCAGGCGTACGAACTGGGCTGGGACGCGGCCGGGTTCGCGTACTGGGTGGTGGTGGCAGGGCTCGTGCTCTCCGCCCTGCTCATCATGCTGGAGTGCCTGTTCTCGCTGGACGCGACGCCCCGGCCCGACCGCCCTGGCCAGCCCTATCCGCCCGCCAGCGCGGTCATCGCCGCGTACCTGCCGAACGAGGCCGCGACCATCGTCGACACCGTCGAGTCGTTCCTGCGGCTCGACTACCCCGCCGACCTGGAGATCGTCCTCGCGTACAACACCCCGCACCCGCTGCCCGTCGAGGACACCCTGCGCGAGATGGCGGCCCGCGATCCGCGGCTCGTACTGCTTCCGGTGGCCGGGAGCACGTCCAAGGCGCAGAACATCAACGCGGCGGTCACGCGGGTGCACGGCGAGTTCGTCGGCATCTTCGACGCCGACCACCACCCCGCCCCGAACGCCTTCCGGCACGCGTGGGACTGGCTGTCCAACGGCTACGACGTCGTCCAGGGTCACTGCGTGATCCGCAACGGCGACAGCTCGTGGGTCGCGAGGACGGTCGGCGTCGAGTTCGAGACGATCTACGCGGTCAGCCATCCCGGACGGACCAGGATGTACGGCTTCGGGGTCTTCGGCGGGTCGAACGGCTTCTGGCGCACGGACCTGCTGGCCAGGACCCGGATGCACGGCTCGATGCTGACCGAGGACATCGACTCCACGATGCGCGCCCTGAACGAAGGCGCGCGGATCGCCATGGACCGCACGCTCATCTCGCGCGAGCTGGCACCTACGCTCCTTCGCCCGCTGTGGAACCAGCGCTCGCGCTGGGCGCAGGGCTGGCTCCAGGTGTCGCTGCGGCACCTGTGGGGCGCGCTGCGCTCGCCGGTGTACTCGCGCAGGCAGAAGACGGGCCTGTTCGTGCTGCTCGGCTGGCGTGAGGTCCAGCCGTGGCTGACGCTCCAGATCCTGCCGATCCTGGCCCACGCGGCCTGGCGTGCGGGCGGCGCGGACCGCCTGGACTGGGCGGTGCCCGTCTGCCTGACGGCGGCGGCGTTCACCATGTCGGCCGGGGTGGTGCAGGCCGCCTTCGCGTGGCGGCTCGCCGTGCCCGAACTGCGGCGCCGCAAGGCGTGGTTCTGGCGCTACCTGTTCGTGTCGACGTTCTTCTACACCCACTTCAAGAACATGGTGGCGCGCCAGGCGCATCTGAAGGAGGCGCTCGCCGACCGGCAGTGGCGGGTCACGCCGCGCGCCGCCGTCCCCGATGCGGCGACGGCCGCGGTCGCGGAGCCGGCGGTGCGGACATGAGCACGCTGACGGCCGCGCGGCCCCCAAAGGCGCCGGCTCCCGCTCCACCCGCCTCCCGCGGGCGCGCGCTCGAACTCCAGGGGTATCGCGGCCTCGCCGCCCTGAGCACGGTCCTCTTCCACGTGTGGCAGGAGTACTACACGTACGACGCGGCCGGATCGCACCCGCCGGTCGACAGTGCGTGGCTGGGCGCGCTGGTCTCGCTGGAGGTGATCGACCTCTTCTTCGTGATGTCCGCGTACCTGCTCACGCTGTCGTACGCCCGCGCGGCCATCGACGGAGGCTCGATCCGCACGGGGAAGACCTTCCTCTTCCGGCGGGCGATCCGGATCCTGCCGCTGTACTTCCTGGCGGTGCTCGTCGTCTGGGCGGTCCGCAATCCGACGCTGCCGGGCGACTGGCGCGACCTGGTCGAGCACCTCACGTTCACGCACATCTTCGACCAGGAGCGGATCTTCTACACCCTCGGGCCCACCTGGTCCCTGTCCCTGGAGGTCGCCTTCTATCTGGCGCTCGTCGCGCTCGGGCCGCTCGCGGTGCGGGTGTGCCGGGGGCTCGCGACACGGCGGGCGCGGGTCGCCGTGTGCCTGTCGGGGTGCGCGGCGCTCTTCGTGCTGCCGCTGGTCTGGATCTCCGTCGCGCATTACGTCGTCGGGGTGCCGCACACCAACTGGCCGGTGTACTTCGGCCCGCAGGCACGCTTCGGGGGCTTCGCGGCGGGCATGGCGCTCGCGGTGCTGCTCGTGGCGCTCGGCGAGCGGGGCAAGCTGAGCGCGCGGGCGACCGTGCCGCTCTCGGTGGCGGCGCTCGCGGGGCTCTACGCCCTGTCGTACCTCTCCGACGCGGGGAACTTCGCCCACACCTTCTACCACCCGATCGCGGCCCTGCTGTGGTTCGCGCTGCTCTACGCCACGCTGCATGTCCGTCCGCGTGAACAGGTGCGCTGGCACGGCCTGTTGAGGTCGCGCTGGGTGACGGCGGTCGGGCTCATCAGCTACAGCGTCTACATCTGGCACGAGCCGGTCATGCTGCAACTCATCAAGTCCGGGCTCGTGCCGACGAGTCAGGCGGGCTTTCCGTTCGCGGCGCTGATCGTCTTCGCGGTCGCGCTGGCCGTCGGGACGGCGAGCTACTGGCTCGTGGAGTATCCGGCGAGCCTGCTCGGCAAGGCGAAGGACGCCAAGGGCGCGACGCGGGACTTCTATCCGGAATCGACGCGCTGACGACCTCTGCCCGTCCCTGACGTGCACCGACGCGACGACGCCGCCTCCCCTGGGACGGGGGAGGCGGCGTCGCCGTGAGAACTTCGGGTGACGTCAGACCAGCCAGCCGAGGAAGTGGGCGAGACCGGCGACGACGTCAGTGATGAGGTTCATGGTGGTGCTTCTCCTTGTGGGACTTTCTCAGGATGTTCCAACTCCCGGCCGCCGTATGGGACATGGGCTGGGAACGCGGCAACTACGGTCTGCAGCCCGTCGCTTGCGTTCCGTAATCATCGTCAATCACATGCGTCACATGCAATCTCTGGCGCGACGATCACCTGTTCCAGGGAACAACTGCTCCCCTGTTCGCATTTTCGAGATGCGAAGGGTCCGCGGGGGCGCGACGATGAGCCTATGAAGGCCGCCGATGCGTTCCCCGTACGCCGCGTGTACGACCCGCCGGGCGAGGCGGACGGCGTGCGTGTCCTGGTCGACCGGCTCTGGCCGCGCGGCGTCTCCAAGGAGCGGGCAGCCGTCGACGAATGGCTCAAGGAGGTCACGCCCTCCAGCGAGCTGCGGACCTGGTTCCACCAACACCGCGACGAGTACGAGGAGTTCGGCCGCCGCTACCGCGCCGAACTGGCGGGCCAGGAGCAGCAGGACGCCGTCCATCACCTGTGCGAACTGGCGGCCGCCGGGACGGTCACCCTGGTCACCGCCGTGAAGGACGTCGAGCACGGCCATCTGCCCACGCTGCGGGCGGTGTTGATGGAGGAGCGGGGCTAAGGGCTAAGGGGTAAGGGCTATGAGTCAAGGGCGCCGGAGTGGTCAGCCCGTCCGCGTGAAGGACCTGTGCGCTTCGATGAAGTGGCGCTCGCCCTTCGCCGCCTGACCGGCGGGCGCGGAGACCCACAGGTCGTACATCTTGCCGCCCTCGTCCCAGCTCAGGTCGTACGTGCGGCGCGGCCCGCCGTCGCCGGCCCCGCCGTCCCAGGTGAACTCCCAGACGGCGGCGGGGTGGCCGTTGTGCGTGGTCTCCCGGACCGAGCCGTTGCGGTAGCCGGGGTAGTCCGACGGGCCGTCCTTGTGCGCCTGCCGCATCACCGCCACCGGCCCTTCCGGGTCCAGGGGCTGGGGGTGGACGCCGATGCGGAAGGCGTTGTCCGCCGAGTTGTAGAAGACGCGGGGCGGTTCGGCGGAGCGGACGAAGCCGGTGGGCGTCACCATCTTGAAGCCGGTCGGGTCGGAGGCCGTGCGGTAACCCGCCGGGGCCGGGTCGTCGTCGGCGGGCTTGCCCGGTCCGGCGGGCTTGCCCGTCCCCGCCGGGGTGGCCTTGCCGGTGCCTTCGGGGGAGGGCTTGGGGGCGGCCGGGCTCTTCTTGCCGTTGTTGCCGGGCCCCTTCGGCTTGTCGGCGCTCTTGGACGGCTTCTTGCTCGGCTCCTTGGTCTCCTGCTTCTCGCGCACCTCGTCCGCGGCGCCGCCGCCTCCCCTCGCCTCCGATCCCGTACTGGATTCGCCCCGCGTCAAGAGCCACGTTCCGGTGCCGCCCGCCGCGAGGGCGGCGACCAGGGCGCCGGCGAGCAGCGCAGTACGGACCCGGGGGCGCGCGGCCGGCGCGGGGGCGGCGGAGCCGAGTACGATCGCTTCGTCGGACGGGGGCGGAGGCGCGGGCTTGGGGGTCACCGGCGTGCGGGGCACGGTGGGCATCCGCTCCTCCACCAGGAAGCCGCGCAGCGCCTGCGCGGCCTCGTCCGCGCCGAGCCGCCGCTCGGGATCCCGCTCGAGGAGACCGCGTACGACGGGAGTCAGCGGTCCTGCGGAATCCGGGATCCTGATCTCGTCCATGACGACCGCGTGCAGGACCCCCGCCACCGAGTCGCGGTGGAACGGCGACTCGCCCTCGACGGCGGCGCAGAGCAGCACCCCGAGCGACCACAGGTCGGACTCCGGGCCCGTGCGCTTGCCCGACATGCGCTCCGGGGCGGTGTACTCGGGGGAGCCGACGAACGCGCCCGTCTCCGTGAGCGTCGTCTGCCCGTCGACCTGCGCGATCCCGAAGTCGGAGAGGACCACGCGCTCCGTCCCCGCCTCCAGGAGTACGTTCGCGGGCTTGAGGTCACGGTGCAGCACCCCGGCCGTGTGCGCGGCATGCAGCGCGGCGAGCAGGGAGAGGCCGATGCGGGCGGCCTCGGCGGGCGGGACCGGGCCCTCCAGGGCCATCCGGTCGGCGAGCGAGCGGCCGTCGATCAGCTCCATCACGAGCCAGGGCTGCGCGTCGTGCTGGACGACGTCGTGCAGGACCAGGATGCCGGGGTGCTTCACCTGCGCGACCGAGCGGGCCTCGCGCAGCGTGCGTTCGCGCCGGCCCGCGGCGTCGGCCGCCGACTGCCCCGCGTCGACGTGCAGCTCCTTCACCGCGACGGCACGGCCCAGAAGCTCGTCCTCCGCTCGCCAGACCGTGCCCATGCCGCCGCGCCCGAGCGGCGTCGTGATGCGGTAGCGCCCCGCTATGAGATCCCCGTGACTCGCCATGGCCGCATCATACGAACTCACGTTGCAGAAAGCTCAGTTGGGCCGATCGGTGACCGTGGTGCGTGAGTGGCGTGACCGAGTGGTGAAGAGAAGTGAACGGCGCACATGCTGACGGCAGATGCCTCCGCGCGCCGGATACGTGGCGTGTCTGATCGCCTACGGTGGGTGACTCCAGCGGATCGCGTCGGGAGTGGTCCGCACGGTGGAGGGGATCTCAACATGATGCGACGACGCATGGCCGTGACCCTGGGGGCGCTCACGGCCGCCGCGACCCTGACGATCGCGGTGCCGGGGTCGGCGTACGCGGCCGAAGGAACCCTGATCGTCAACGGCAACGCATACGACGACCCGAGCGGCTGCTATCCCGTCGAGTCGTTCCCGTCCTCGGTGGCCAACTACACCGACGCCATCGCCGAGGTCCACTCCGGGCCCGGCTGCGGGGGCCCGGTCGAGTGGCTCGTGCACCCCGGCGAGACGTACTACACGGAGACCGCTCAGAGCGTCTTCATTCTCTGAGCTCCACCAGGACGTAGTACGTGACACCGGCGCCTCGTTCCGCGGGGCGCCGCGTGCGCGGAAGTACGCGGAAGTGCCTTCATCGCGGCTTTACGCGGCGGCAGATAGGGAGGTCACATGCCAACTCCCCAGCTCCTGCCCCTCGCCGGCCCCGAGGGCCCGATCCGCACCGTCGCCCCCACTCCTGTGACGCCACCCAAAGCCGTGCTCTTCGACTTCTCCGGGACGCTCTTCCAGATCCAGCCGTACGAGGACCGCATCCGCGCCGCCCTGCCGGGCCCGGTGGACGAGCCCACGATGGACGCGATTCTCACCTCCCTGGAGACCGGCCTCTCGGACCCCGCCGTGGTCGAGGCCCAGCACGCACGCGACGTCTCGTCCAAGGCCCACCGCCACGCGTTCACCACGTGGTACGCATCGGCCCCCGCACTCGTCCCCTTCGCCGGCGTCCTCTACGAGCAACTCCGCTCCCCGGAGCACTGGTTGCCGTACGCGGACGCCGAGCGCACGCTGGCCGGGCTCGACGCGCGAGGGATCGCGCTCGGGGTGGTCAGCGACGTCGGCTGGGACCTGCGGCCGACGTTCGCCCGACACGGCCTCGACCGCTGGTTCGGCAGCTGGGTCCACTCGTACGAACACGGCACCGAGAAGCCCGACCCACGGCTCTTCGGCCACGCGTGCGCGGAACTCGGCGTGGCTCCCGCGGACACCCTGATGGTCGGCGACCACCCCGCCAAGGACGGCGGGGCCGCGGGCGCGGGGCTTCGGTCCTACGTCCTGCCGGGTGGCGCGGCGCCGGGTGCGGTGCGGGGGCTCGGGGCCGTGCTCCGTCTTGTCGACGGGCCTCACTTATCGCGGCGCCGCACCGCCGTCACCGCGACGGCCGCGGAGGCCAGGGCCCACACCCCGTAGACCGTCCAAGCCCCCGTGGCCGTCCACGGATAGAGGTCCGGCGGGCCGCCCGGCTGCGCCAGGCGGTCCCAGGCGTTGAGGGGCAGAGCGTGGGAGAGGACCGCCGTCCAGTGGCGGTCGTCGGTGAGGACGGCGGGGAGCAGGACGAGTGCCGCGAAGACGGCGGCGATGGTCGTGGCGCCGTGCCGGACGAGCGTGCCGAGCGCCATGCCCGCCAGGGCGCAGACCGGGGCGAGCAGCGCGGACGCCACGACCGCGCGCAGTGCGCCCGGGTGTGAGATCCCGATGCCCGCGTCGCGTCCGGAAAGGACCGTCTGGGTGAGGGCGAAGGAGGCCGCGGCGAGCGCCGCGCCGAAGGCCGTCGTCACCGCGGCGATCACGGTCACCTTGGCGGCCATCACCGAACTCCGGTCAGGGACCGCCGTGAACGTCGTACGGATCATGCCGGTGCCGTACTCGCCGACGACGGGCAGTGCGCCGATGGCGCCGACGGTCAGCATGTAGACGAGCGCGCCGTTCGCGGTGAAGGCCTCCAGGAGCGGGATGCCGTCCCCGATGAAGTCGGCTCGGTCGGAGCCGTTCTGCTGCGACCAGTAGCGGTACGTGTCGTAGGCCGTGCCCACGTTGAACGCGAGGACCGCCAGGGCGCTGAGCACGAGGACCCAGCTCGTCGAGCGAAGCGACCAGAGCTTGATCCACTCGGCGGCCACGACGTCGCGGAAGCGGGCGCGTGGCTCCGCGACCACGGGGGCGGTGAAGGTCGTCGTCATCGGGATTCTCCTGCCGGGTATTCGACGCTGTCCGCGGTGAGTTCCATGAACGCTTCCTCCAGGGAGGAGGTGCGGGTCGTCAGCTCGTTCAGCAGGATCCGGTGCCGGAGCGCGAGTTCGGCGATGCGGGGTGCGGGCAGACCGGTGACGGTGAGCGTGTCGCCGTCCGCCTCCACGGCAGCGCCCTCGGCGGTCAGTACGTCCCCCAGCCGTACGCCGTCCGGCGTCCGCACCGCCACGCTCAGCCTCGCCCCCCGCGCCGCGAAGTCGCTCAGGCTCTCGGCCGCGATCAGCTCGCCCCGCCCGATGACGACGAGCTGGTCGGCCGTGTTCTCCATCTCCGACATGAGATGGCTCGACACGAAGACCGTGCGGCCCTCGGCGGCAAGGCGCCGGAAGAGCCCGCGCACCCACAACACGCCCTCCGGATCAAGGCCGTTGAGGGGTTCGTCGAACAGCAGCACCGGCGGATCGCCGAGCAGCGCCGTGGCGATCCCGAGCCGTTGCCGCATGCCCAGCGAGAACCCGCCGATGCGGCGCCGCGCCGCGTCCGCGAGCCCCACATCCCGCAGCACCTCGTCGACCCGGGCCCGTGGGATGCGGTTGCCGCGGGCCAGGCCGTACAGGTGGGCCACCGCCCGACGCCCGCCGTGCACGTCGCCCGCGTCGAGCAGCGCGCCGACGTGGCGCAGGCCGCGCGGCCGGTCACGGAAGGGGCGGCCACCGATGGTGACCGAACCGCCGGTGGGGGCGTCCAGGCCGAGCAGCAGCCGCAGCGTGGTGCTCTTGCCCGCGCCGTTCGGTCCGAGGAACCCCGTGACATGTCCGGGGCGCACGGTGAAACTCAGGTCCTTGACGGCGGTCTTGCCGCCGTACCTCTTGGTCAGTTCGTTGACTTCGATCACCCGGCTCACGGTGCCGGGGAGCGCACCCCCGCGTCATCGGACCACCGCCGACAATCGCGCGGGCGGATGTCGACCGTGGGTGTACAGCCACGGTCCGATGACCTCCCGGGCCCGCGTCGTTACGATCGGCGCATGTCGGCCACACCGCGTCTTCCCCTGCTCAAGCGCATACCCGTGGGCGTCTGGACGGCAGTGACGTGGTGTGCGGTGACGCTCTACCCCCTCGTCGAGTACGTCCTGACGCCGCCCCGGCAGGGCGTCTCGTACTCCTATCCGCGGGACGGCATGGACGCGCCCGGCGCCCGGCTCCTCCTGCTCCTGGCCACCGCCCTGGCCCTCGCGGGCTGCGCCGTCCTGAGCCGCCGGCCGCTGACCGCGACGGCCCTGCTCGTCGCGGGCACGGGAGCCTCGATGGCGGCGTGGCACCAGACGGAGACGGTGCCGACCGCCTACCTGCCGGTCACGGTCGCCCTCGGCTTCATCACGGCACACCACTCCCGGCGCACCTCGCTGACCGCGGGCGCCCTGGCCTTCGGGGCGCTCTTCGCGCTCTGGGCCCCGCGGGAGCTGCTCGGCTTCGGGCGGGACGACGGCATCGCGGCGGAGCCGTACATCGCGCTGACCGCCGTCGTCGCCTGGCTCATCGGAAACTCGGTGCATCAGGCCCGCGGGTACGCGGAGAACCTGCGCTCCCAGGCCGCCACCCAGGCCGTCACCGCCGAACGGCTGCGCATCGCGAGGGAGTTGCACGACATGGTCGCGCACAGCATCGGCGTCATCGCCCTTCAGGCGGGCGCAGCACGCCGGGTCATCGACACCCAACCCGCCGGTGCGCGCGACGCGTTGACCGCCATCGAGGCCACCGGCAGGGAGACACTGTCCGGCCTGCGCCGAATCCTCGGCGCCCTGCGCGAGGCGGAACCTGGCGGAACGCGGACGCCGCTCGACCCCGAGCCCGGCCTCGCCGCCGTCGACCGCCTCGCCGAGACGACGAGCGCCGCCGGTGTCCGCGTCGACGTGCGGTGGCTCGGCGAACTCCGGCCGCTGCCACCGGAGATCGACATGTCCGCGTACCGCATCATCCAGGAGGCGCTCACCAATGTCGTACGCCATGCGAGCACCGCGTCGTGCCGGGTGTCCGTCGACTGCCGTGCCGACGAGCTGTCCATCGAGGTGATCGACGGCGGCCGCGGCCACGGCAGCACCCCGGACAGCGGCTACGGCCTCCTCGGCATGCGCGAACGGGTCGGCCTGCTGCACGGCGAGTTCTCCGCGGCGCCACGCCCCGAGGGCGGCTTCCGGGTCGCGGCGCTGCTGCCCGTACCGGCGGGGGTCCGATGAGCGTGCAGAGCAGCCCGGATCCGACCCCGGCGCCCTTCCGCGTCGTACTCGTCGACGACCAGCCCCTCGTCCGTGCCGCCCTGCGCATGGTCATCACCGAGGCCCCCGACATCGAGGTCGCGGGCGAGGCGGGTACCGGCACCGAAGCCGTCCGGCTCGCCGAGGAACTCCGCCCGGACGTCGTGGTGATGGACATCCGCATGCCCGGCATGGACGGCATCGAGGCCACCCGCCTGATCACCGAGGGGCCGAGCAGGAACACCCACGTCATCGTCCTGACCACCTTCGACGACGACGATCACGTCTACGGCGCGCTGCGCGTCGGCGCGGCCGGATTCCTCGTCAAGGACATGGCGCTCGACGACATCCTCGCCGCGATCCGCGTGGTCGCCGCGGGAGACGGCCTGATCGCGCCGAGCGTCACCCGCCGCCTCATCAAGGAGTTCGCGGGCCGCCCGAAGCCCAACTCCCGTACGCAGGACGGGATCACCGGCATCACCGACCGTGAACGCGAGGTCCTGACCCTTGTCGGCGGCGGCCTGTCCAACACGGAGATCGCCGCCGAACTCTCCATCAGCGTGGCCACCGCGAAGACTTATCTGACCCGGCTGCTCGCCAAGCTGGACGCGCGCGACCGTGTGCAGCTGGTGATCATGGCGTACGAGACGGGGCTCGTGGGGTCGCCCCGCTGAATTCCGCCGCGCTCGGCCGGGCCCGCCGGGCTCCGTTGACCTGGGCAAGGGCCTTGTCGGGAACACGTCGACAAGGTTGTTAGCCTGCGGGGCGGATCATCGAACCCTGGAGGCCTCCGTGTCACCCGACCGCCCCACGATCGCCCTGGTCACCAGCAGGCCCCAGCTGGAGACCGGCCTCGACCGTGACCTCCCCGAGCTGGCACGCTCGCTCGGCGCGGCGGGCGCCGACGTCGCCACCGTGTCCTGGGACGACCCGCGGGTCGACTGGGAAGGGTTCGACCTCGTCGTCATACGGTCCGCCTGGGACTACAGCGAACGCGTCACCGAGTTCGTGACCTGGGCGGGGCGGGTCGCGCGGCTCACCGTCCTGGCCAATCCCGCTTCCGTGGTGCGGTGGAACACCGACAAGCGGTACCTGGAGGAGCTGGCGGCGGCAGGGGTGCCCGTCGTGCCGACCCGCTATCTGGCGCCCGGCGACGCGACGGAGATCCCGGACGACGGCGATTTCGTCGTCAAGCCCACCTCCGGGGCGGGCGCGCGCTACGCCGCCCGGTACGAGAAGGGCGAGTACGACGCCGCCGTACGCCACATCGAGCGGATGCACGGCGAAGGCCTGACCGCGATGGTGCAGCCCTACATGCCGCGCATCGACGAGACAGGTGAACGCGCCCTCGTCTACGTCGGCGGGCGGCTCCTGCACGCCATACAGAAGGGCGCGGTGCTCGCGCCGGGCACGGCGTACGACGACGAGAAGATGCCGCATCCCGATCTGCGCCCGTGGCAGCCGACCCCCGCCGAACTCGACGTCGCCGAACGGGCGTTGGCCGCGGTCCCGGGCTCGCCCGAGCTGCTCTACGCGCGTGTTGACCTCGTCGATGAAACGGATGGGGACGCGCCCTGCGTCATGGAGCTCGAACTCGTCGAGCCGAACCTCTTCCTCTTCCTGGACCGGGCCTCGCTGGCAGCCGTGACCGAGGAGATACTCACCGCCGCGAGCTAATCGGGTGGACGTGGCGTGTGTGGCCTGATTAGCCTGCCGCCATGTCCAGTCCCGAGTCCGACAGACTCTAGCCACCGGCCCGGCATGTCCGGTGGCCGAGCAGTTCTGCGGGAATTGCAGCGTGTAGCTGCGGGTGCGTCGTGGCTGGTCGCGCAGTTCCCCGCGCCCCTTTCGGGGCGCCTTCGCCGTCGCGCGGACTGACCTTCCCGTTTCCCGGCCAGTGGCCACTCGCGGAGTTCCCTCATGCCATTTGCTCTCTACATGCTCGGCCTTGCCGTTTTCGCGCAAGGCACCTCCGAGTTCATGCTCTCCGGTCTCGGCCCGGACATCGCCGCCGATCTGAACGTGTCCCTGTCCACCGCGGGCACCCTGACATCGGCCTTCGCCGTGGGGATGATCATCGGTGCGCCGGTGATGGCCGTCCTCAGCCGCCGCCGGCCCCGCCGGAACGCGCTGCTCGGCTTCCTCGTGACCTTCCTGCTCGTCCATGTCGTCGGCGCGCTGACCACCAGCTTCGCCGTGCTGCTCGCGACCCGTGTCGTCGGTGCGCTCGCCAACGCCGGATTCCTCGCCGTGGCCCTGGGCGCCGCCGTCGGCATGGTCGAGCCGAACGCCAAGGGGCGGGCCACGTCGGTGCTGCTCGGGGGCGTCACCCTCGCCTGTGTCGCGGGCGTTCCCGGCGGCGCGCTGCTCGGGCAGTTCTGGGGGTGGCGGTCCGCGTTCTGGGCGGTGGCCCTCGTCTCGGTGCCCGCCGTCCTCGCGATCCTGCGGTCCGTGCCCGCCGGTGCGCCCGACACCGCGGCGGGCGACGCGCGCGGGGAGCTGCGGTCGCTGCGCGAGCCACGCCTCGTGGTCACGCTGCTCATCGGGGCGCTGGTGAACGGCGCGACCTTCTGCACGTTCACTTACCTCTCGCCGGTGGCCACCAACGTCGCCGGATTCTCGGAGAGTTGGGTGCCCGCGCTCCTCGCGCTCTTCGGCGTGGGGTCGTTCGCCGGGGTCACCGTCGCGGGGCGGTTCGCGGACGCGCGGCCCGTTCCGTTCCTGCTCACGGGCGCGGTGGCGCTGCTCGCCGGATGGGTGCTCTTCGCGCTGACCGCAGGGAGCCACCCCGTGGCCGCGGTCGTGCTCGTCCTCGTCCAGGGCGCCTTGTCGTTCGGCGTGGGCTCCGCGCTGATCACCCAGGCGCTGTACGCGGCGACCGGCGCCCCCACGCTCGCGGGCGGCTTCGCCACGGCCGCGCTGAACGTAGGGGCGGCGATCGGTCCCGTGAGCGGTGGCCTCGCCCTCTCGGCGGGGCTCGGTCACCGCTCGCCGCTGTGGGTCAGCGCGCTGCTCGTGGCGCTTGCTCTCGCGGTCGGGGCCGTGGCGCTCCTGCGCGGGCGTCAGCAGCCGTCGGGCAACGACAGCCGCTGCAGCAGCCCCCAGGTGAACTCCGCGACGCAGCGCCGCGGCTGACCCGCCCCGTCCGGCGCGGTGAAGGCGAGCCGCCAGCGCGTGGGCGCCGTGCCCTCCAACGGGCGGGCCGGGGCGAACGCGCGGGCGGCCTCGTCGACCGTGCACGACCAGGGGGTGAGGTCGTCCAGAGTGTGCAGCGCGGGCCCCGGGGTGCCGGGTGCGCGGATCAGCCACTCGTTCCACACCGCGCCGTTGGGCGCGCGCAGGACCTCGAAGCGCAGGTCCTGCCAGAGCGGCACCGGCCACAGCAGGGCCTCGCACTCCAGGTCGCCGATCCGGCGGGGCACGGTGGCTTCGGGGGCGCCGAGCACCGAGCGGTAACGGGAGACCGCGCCGCGCGAGCGGGAGGAGCGGCTCATCGCCTGCCAGCGGCGGTTGGCCTCGCGCATGTCCGCGATGGAGACGCCGAGCTCGTGGCGGGCCGCCTCCACCAGGTCCGGATTGTGGTCGGCCATGCGGCGCAACAGGACCAGCTGGAAGTCGAGAGGAGTGAACGGGCCCGAAGATCTGGGGCCGTGGGCGGAGCTAGCGGACATGCGCTCCATGGTCGCGCACCACCGCGGCTCCCGGGCGGCGCCCGCCGGGAAGGAAGAGCACCGAATTGACGTACCGGGGCCGGCGCGGCGTGAGCACTCTGCGCAGCAGCCCCTGCGACACGACGTACGACGTGTCGTTCTGGTGCGCCTCCAGGTCGAAGCCGGCAAGCGGCAGCCAGGTGTCGTGGGGCAGGACCCAGCCCTGGTAGCCGTGGTGCCGGGTGAGCAGCTCGATGATCGGCTTGATCGGCTGGATGCGGGACTCCAGCTCGATGAAGAGGGCGGGACGGTCACGGGTGAGCAGGTCGTGGGCGCCGTGCAGGACCTGGAGTTCGTTGCCGTCCACGTCGATCTTGATGAAGTCGACGTCGCGCAGGCCGAGCCCGTCCAGGGTGAGGCAGGGCACCTCGACCGCCTTGGCGTGGATGTCCCTGCGGATGAGGGAGGAGACCCCG
Source organism: Streptomyces rectiviolaceus (assembly GCF_039533825.1). NCBI lineage: Bacteria > Bacillati > Actinomycetota > Actinomycetes > Kitasatosporales > Streptomycetaceae > Streptomyces > Streptomyces rectiviolaceus. Next base: position 143,978 of record NZ_BAAAUG010000041.1, on the reverse strand, counting down.
CGGTCCCCGCGGTCGCCCTGCGGCAGCCAGAGCCTGGCCGTGCCGGGGCGGTCGGTGGCCGCGGCCTGGATCACCCGGACATTGCCGGGCGTGGAGGTCTCCAGGAGCCGGGCCAGATGCGGTACGGGCTCCACGGTCACCACGCGGCGCGCACGCGAGGCGAGACGGCGCGACCAGGGGCCGTACCAGCCACCGACGTCGACCGCGGTGCCGCAGCCGCGCGGGCACAGATCGGCGAGGCGGGCGAGCTCCGGTTCGAAGCGCGGGTAGACGAGGCGGGCCAGGGCGCCGATGAGCCGGGCGGGGAGATGCGGGGCGAGGCGGGCGGCCACGGTCTTGTGGGGGCTCGCCCCGGTCTTGTGGGGGCCCGTCACGGGGAGATCCGCTTCAGGAGCTGCTCGTGCTCGTCCTCCGATATCTGTTCCCCGGAGGAGGGCAGGAGCTGCGGTATGCCGTCGATGACCGGGTAGCGGCGGCGCAGCCGCGGGTTGTAGAGCACCTCCTCAGGTACGAGGGGGTCCGCGGGGCCCAGGAGATGCAGCGGCCCCTTGTCCAGCGGACAGGCGAGGATCTTCAGGAGCGGGTCTTCGGGGTTCATCAGCTCGTCAACTCCTTGGTCGGGGGCGTCGGTTGAGGTGGCGGCGCGTCATGCTTGGGCATGGCGAGGAGCACGGACACCGCGAGTGCGGTGCCCGCGATGCGCAGGGCGAGTCGCAGGGGTTCCTCCGGCAGCGGCTCGCCGAAGGCCAGCGTGCCGAGTACCGCGGTGAACAGTGCGGTAACCGTCGTGCACACGGGGACGATGAGCGAGGCCCGGCAGCGCTGCAGCGCCGCCTGGGACATGATCAAGCCGAACGCGCCGGTGAACAGCAGCAGATACGGATACGGGGAGCGCAGCAGGTCGAGCAGCGCGGAGCCGAGTTCGTCCGTGGTCAGATAGCTGGACACGCCCTTGATGGCGAGCGAGCTGACCCCGTAGAGGAGACCGACGGCGACGCCGTACTCGACGCCTGTCGTCGGAAGCCGGTGCCGGTGCTTCGCGCGCCGCTCGGCCGATCCGTAGAGCAGGACCCCCGCGGCGAGCGAGGGCAGGCAGACCGTGAGGACGAGCGGCACGGGCGCGCTGCGGCTCACGGTGTCCGCCTCCTCGCTCAGCGAGAGGACGACCATGAGCAGCGCGGCGAGGATGGCCCCGACGGCGTACCGCTCGCGCCCCGAAGTCTGCTCCCCGAGCAGCACGGAGGAGAGCAGCAGCAGGAGTACGAGCCCCGAGACGAAGATGCCCTGCGCGGCGGCGATCGGCAGCGTCCGGTAGACGGCGAGCTGCGCGCCGAAACCGGCGGCCAGCGCGAGCGATCCGCCGATCCACAGCGGGCTGGAGATCACCTGTTTCAGCAGCCGTGCCGGGCTGCGCACGCTGACGGAGGGCATCGCGGTGAGGGCACGTTTCTCCAGGACGAACCCGGTGCTGTAGAGGACGTTCGCAAGGAGGGCGGCGGCCACACCCCACCACATGCCTTACGTCCTTCGGGCGTGCAGCAGCAGGATCGACGAGGCGCTCGGCACGGCGCAGGCGAGTCGGTCCAGGGCGCGCAGCGGACGCGGTACGCCGTGGAAGGGCGCACCGGCGACACGCACCACCTCGAAGCCGGACGCGGCGACGAACTCCCGCAGTGCGCGGGCGGTGTAGAGCCGCAGATGTCCGACGACCTCGGTCCCCGGGCGCCCGTGGATGCCGCGCAGACTGACCTCGGAGAAGACGGGCTGCACCCCGGCGAGCAGGAGCCCGCGGTTGTACCAGGCGGCGAGGTTGGGCGTGGACAGCATCAGATGCCCTCCCGGCCTGAGCACTCTCCTCAGCTCGTCCAGGGCGCTGTCGGGGTCGACGAGGTGCTCGATGACCTCGCTGAAGAGAACGGCGTCGGCGGAACCGTCGGCGAACGGGAGCCCACCGTCGGTGAGTTCACCGCGTACGACGTACGGAAGGTGCGCGTGGGCCCGCTTGAGGGCGTCCTGGGACCAGTCGACCCCGATCACGCGATGCCCCGCGAGGAGCGGGGCAGCGGTCGCCGCGGCGGTGCCGTCGCCGCAGCCGATGTCGAGGACGACGGCGGTGCGGGCGGTGGCGGGGCCGATGGCGTCGGCGAGCATTCTGGCCTGGCGCAGGCTGCGGGCGTCGCCGGACGCCACGGGGACGGAGGGGTCCTCGTAGAAGTCCCGCAGGTCGCGGGGTGCGGTACTGGTGCTTGTCATGGCGTGGTCCCCTCCTCCGTGTGCTCCGTGTGCTCTGTCGCGTGGAGGTAGTGCTCGAAGAGGTCGCGCAGATGGGCCCCGTCGCCGCTGCTGAGCAGGGTCTTCGACCAGCGCAGGGCCACGTGCAGGCGCCCCGCGGTGGACGCCGTGGTCACGGTCAGGCCGCGTGGCAGACGGGCGGGCGCGGAGAACCAGACGGCGTACGCGCGTCCGGCGTCACCGAAGTCGAGGGAGTACGGAACGCGCCCGATGTTGCTGAGCAGCGTCGTGGAGGTCCAGGGCGCGGCGGCTCTGCGCAGGCCGCGCGTGACGGCGGCCCTGAGGGTGACGGGCAGGACGGGCGAGGTCAGGAGGGCGGCCCCGCGGCCGAGTTGGGGCCGGGGGAGCGCCTTGAGGGCACGGGTGCGGTCGGCGGTGCGGCGCAGCAGTGCGCCGATGTCCGCCGGGCCCCAGTCCTCGGAGGTCAGCTCGGCGGCGGTGAACGGCACTTCGACGAGCCGGGTGCCGTTCCCGATGGGCATGTCCATGCTCCGGGGCCGGTCGTCCACGGGCATGGTGATCCGGAACGGCCGGGGCCGCGCGCCGTGCTCACGGTTCCAGTGCGCGATCATCAGCGCGGTCGCCACCATGAGCTGATCGTTCACGGTGAACGGCGCCCCCTTGGGCCGCCGCGGCACCGGCAACTCGGCGACGAGCATGCCGTTGCCGGGCGAGGGCTCGGGAGCGCCGCGCGAGACGCGGGCAGGGGGAGCCCAGCCGGAGGGCGCGTCGCCGACGTCCTGCGCACGCTCGGGCGCGGCGGGCGAGGGGGTACGCAGAGGCGGCGCGGCGGGGGAGTTGTCCTGCCCGCCGTACAGCTCGGCGGCGGTGGCGAGGACACGGAGGCAGGCGGGGCCGTCGAGGGCGGTGTGGTTGATGGTGAGGAAGAGGACGCTGTTGCTGGCGGGGCGCCCTGAGCCGGTCGGGGTGACGCCCGCGTCGGGGGCGGCGGAGCCTGCCTTGCCGTCTGGAGCGGGTGTGCCCCCGGAGCCGGTGCCTGCGGCCGAGTCGTCGCTCGCCCGGCTGCCTGCCCCGCCCGTAGCGCTGGTTGTGTCAGGGGTGGGCGTGCCCCCCGTACCGCTGCCACCGCCGGAGGCGACCGCGTCGGCGGCCCCGCCAGAAGCGATCACCTCCAGGCGGATCGGTGGGGAGGCCGACAGAGGCGGGGCTTCGGAGAGGGAGCGGGTGCGGGCCTTCTTCAGGGCGTCCCGTTCCGGCACCGGGAACGTCACCACCTCCACGTCCGGCTCCGCCGTCAGCTCCCATTCGTAGCGGCGGCGGTACCAAGGCCCCCGCGCCTCCCGCATCAGGATGCGCGGGTGGCGGCGCAGGGCCTCGGTGAACGCGGCCTTCAGGCGGGCCGGGTCCGGTGTGCCGGGCAGGTGGACCTCGATGTGTACCGTCTCCGGCTCCTCCTCCTGGAGGCAGTGCCTGGCGACCTCGTCGACGACGGGGAACGGCACGCGCTCCGGGGGCCGTTCGGGCCCGTCCGCGTGACGTGCCGGCTGATCGAGTGCGGTCATCGGTCCGTGTCCTCCCCGGGGGCGGACGGCGCCGCGGCTCCCGCGAGCCCGTCGCCCGTCGTCCTTGGCCTGCGCCGCCTGAAGCGCGTGGTCCGCGTGCCCGGCGGTGCCGGTTCCGGCTGGGCGGAGGCGGGGCCCCTGGCGGAGATCGTCGAACTGGTGGCCTGCGGCGCACCATCGGCGCCCTGGCCGCCGCCCGCGCCGCCTGACCCGTCGTCAGCCCCGTCGTCCGCACTGGCACCCGGCCCGCTCTCCCCGCGCTTGCGACGCGGCAGCGGAGTCGTGCCCAGGTCCCGGTCGGGACCCAGCGGTGGCGTGCCGCCGCTCGCCGGGGGAGGCGCCACCGGAGGCGTCATCGGGGGAGCCGCGGGCGGCGGCTGGTGCGAAGGCGGCCCCCATGGAGCTGCCTCGCCACCCCCACCGGTGTCCCCGGACCCGGAGGCCGCCCCAGTGGCCGGAGCCGCACCCCGCACACTCACCAGCGCCGCGAACAGCGCGATGAGCGCGAGGAGTTGGGCAGCGGGGCTGAACGCGCCCTCGTCCGCCGTGGCCGGTTCACCGGCCCCCACCGCCGCCGCGATCCCCGCCCCGGCCATCGCCACGAGGGCGAGCGGCACGAGCAGCGAGTGACGGCGCCAGGCGAGGAGGGCGAGCGCGGGCACGAGCAGGGCGAACCAGCCCGCGATCACCGCGGCCACCAGCGTCAGTGCCACCGTGCCCAGGATCAGACCGGGCGCGGGCGGCGCCAGGTCGGGCCCGTCCGGGTTCGGCTCGCGGCGCCGGATCAGGACCAGGGCGATCAGGGCGAGGACGCCGACACCGCCGCCGATCAGGCCGATCTCGTAGATCCGCGAGGGCTCGTAGGAGAGCTTGACCGTGCCGCCCTCGCCCTTCGGGACCAGGAAGCCCTGCTGCCAGCCGTCGAGGCGTACGGACGACAGCTCCTTGCCGTTCAGCGTGGCCTTCCAGCCGTCGTTGATGTTCTCGTACGTCGAGAGGTAGGAGGCCGCTCCCGCGCCCACCGACACCTCGCGCCGGTCGCCCAGCCAGTCCTTGATGTTCAGCGAACGGGAATCGCGGTCGATCGCGCCCGGCGTCCCCTGCGTCAGCGAGACGTCCATGAGGGCGAGCGGGCCCGCGTCACCGGCCTCGACGGTGTGCCCGCCGGAGCCGAGCGACAGGGCCGTGTTCTCCGAGCCCCGCGAGCAGAGCGTGACCTCGATGGGCCGCCGCTCGACCAGATCCCGTACCGAACCCTTCGCGCTCGTCGCGTGCAGCTTGCCGTCGACGGCGAGATCCGGCCCTTCGCCGCAGGCGAGTTCGAAGGTCGCCGAGGCAGCGGGCTGCTTCGTCCGGTACTTGTCCAGAGCAGGGACGTAGACCTCGGTGAGGCCCACCGGCAGCTGCAGGTTGTCGTCGGCCACCGGGTTGTGGACCGTCAGGGGCGCGGTCTTGGTGACCGTGATGGTCAGCTCGTCCGTGGTGATCGGCGGGAACCGCGTGTTGCCGTTCTCGTCGACGCCGGCGACCGCCGCACCGTCGGGCGAACTGATCTCGACCTTCTCGGGGCGAGTCGAGAGCCCGCCCGCCGCAGGCAGGACGATCTCGTCGATCTCCTGCTTGCCCTTCCACTTCAGATGGACCACCGGACTGTCACCCGCGATCCAGGCCGTCGTCAGATCGCCGTCCGTGAGATTGCGCGGCGACAGGCTGCCGCCGAGCTTCGACGTGGAGTCGGCGCTCGCGACGATCTGGTCCTTCTGCTCCGGCGCCACCTTGTAGAGCAGCTTGTCGAGCTCGGACCCCGCAACGGCGACCGCGCTCGCCTTCACCTCGTACTCGGCCTCGGCCGGAGTCGTGAAGCGGCGGTGCAGCCCCGACTCGGTGTTGACGGGCGACAGCGCGCTCGGGTCCGACGAACGGTGCATCGAGTACGTCGTCGCCTCGGCGCCCGCGGCCGCCTCCCGGCCGTCAGCCGCCCCGGTGTCCGTGGGCATCTGCAGCAGCTTCGTCACCCGCACACCCGGAACGGTGATCTCGGAGAACCCGGCGCCCGTCAGACCCTCCTGGCCCATCTGCGCGTCCAGGATGGTGACCTTCAGCCAACTCGACTCACCGGCGGGCGCCTTGATGCTCTGCCGCATGCCGTTGGCCTGCAGCGAACTGGTGCGGCTGCCCTGCTCCGTCTCCACCCGCACCCGCGTGGGCGCGGCCCGCACGCCCTCCTGCGGCAGCGGTATGACCCGGATCGAGGAGGGGATCGACTCCTTGGACCTGAACTCCGCCTTGATCCAGGCGCCCTTCGGCTTTCCGGGACTGCCCTCGGCCCATGCCGTGCCGGGGTTGCCGTCGAAGGCGTTCACGGGGTCGTACTGCGGCAGGTGGAAGAGCCAGTTGCCGTAGCTCGACGCCGTCACGGACTTCGCGCCGCGCAGATGAGCCGTCGTCTGGTGCTCGATCCCCTTCGTGGGGAGGATCTGGTGCGGCTTCTTGCCCGCGTCCTGGAGGGCCCCGCTCGCGTTGCGTTCGCCCGGTGTGTACGTATAAGAGGTGTTGGAGTTGACCAGGCCGAAGCGCGTGTCGGCGCGGCGCAGACCGTCACCGACCGCCTGCAGTCCGGGAGTTCCGACGCCCGGGTGGTTGTCGCCCGTCAGGACGGAGGGGCGGTCGCGCATCGAGGGGTCGGCGGACAGCTGGAGCAGCGACTCCGGGCCGCCGCTCACCACGGCCGTGTTCGACACCGGCTTGATCCCGGCCTGACCGGGCCGCTCGGCGCCCGAACCCGGCGCGTAGATCTCCACCGCGCGCTCGCGCGGGTAGAGGCCCTCGACCTGGAGTGGCGTGTCCTTGGGGATCGTCCCGCCGGTCTCCGTGGGACCGAAGCCGGTGACGCGATCGAAGCCCGACTCCTCCAGGGTCCGCTTCACGGTCGCGGTCGGTACGTTCCCGATCTGGTCGGGGTCGAGGTCATTGCGTACGACGACGTAGTACATGCCCGCGCGCGTCAAGTAGTCGCGCAGACCGGGGACTTCGCCGCCCGTAGAGAGCGCCTGCTCCACTGCGTCCATCGCGCGCCGGTTGCCGGGCGTGCCGAACGGGACGTAGTCCCGCTGCGCCCAGCGCGAATCGGCGAGCACGTCGAGGGGCTGGTCGATGGGCGAGCCCCAGGTGTAGATGCCGTGCGCGGTGGCGGGCACCACGAGCGCCCGGGAGTCGGGGGAGTACTTCTTCAGCCAGTCACCCGTCGCTTCCCAGTAGTTGGGGAGCTTCTTGAAGGAACCGGGCTGGAGGATCGAGCCGTTCAAGTAGGGGAAGGCGAGTCCCGGAAGCACCAGCAGGGCGGCGATCAGCGGGGCGAACTTGCGCCCCCGCACCGGTCGCGCCCCGCGCGACTGCGCGGCCACGCCCACGAGATGCATCAGGCCGAGGACAAGCGCGAGCGCCAGGCCCGTCTGGAACTTGTAGATGTTGCGGAAGGGGACGAGCCCGCCGTTCAGCCACGACTGCACCGTCTCGTGGAAGGGCGCCCCGAACGCACCGCCGTACCCGGCGAGCGTGACGAGGACGACCGAGAGCACGGTCAGGACGAGCCAGCGCCGCTCGGGCAGATCGCGCCGCGCGAGCCCGGCGAGGCCGAGGGCGGCGGCGAGCGCCGAGCAGACCACGACGATCACGGACGTCGCGACCGTCCACCCGGCGGGCAGCCACGCCTCGCCGAAGTGCAGGTACGCGACCCAGTTGCCGGCGCCGCGCAGTGTCTCCGTGGCCGACATCGTGCCGGTCGTGGTGGCCGAATTCTCCACGTACGGAAGGAAGTTCTCGCCGTAGATGCCGAGCATCAACAGCGGCACCACCCACCAGGCGGTGGCGAGGATGACGCCGGGCACCCACCAGGTGATCAGCTTCCGCTTGCGCGGGCCGTTCGGCCTCGACAGGAGATACAGGCCCACCGGAAGCAGTGACGCCAGCGTCGCCGCCGCGTTCACGCCGCCCATGAAGGGGATGACGAGCGCGGACCGCAGGGCGGCCGACCGGGCGCTGATGCGGTCGTTCGTCAGCGGGAGCAGCACCCACGGCAGCAGGGCGCCGGGCAGCGCGGCAGCCGACGTCGACCCGACGACGACGGTGAACGTCGGCCACAGGGCATACGCCGTCGCGCCGAGCAGCCGGCTGGCGCTGCTGCCGATCTGCAGCCGTTCCGCGAGCCGCAGCGCACCCCAGAAGGCGGTGGCCACGATCAGCGAGAGCCAGAGCCGCTCCGCGAGCCACACGGGGAGCTGGACGAGGTCCGCGAGGCCGTAGAACGGCAGCATCGGCCACGTATAGCCGACGTACTGGTCCTGGATTCCGCCGAACCCGCCCCGGTCGTGCCACAACTGGCCCAGGTCGGAGAGGAACTGCCAGGGGTCGACGGCGACACCCAGCTTGGTGTCGAACGTCATCCGCCCCGGTTTCACGGCGAGGAAGAGGACGAACACCACGGCCCAGAACCCGAGCAGCCAGCGCTTGGAGCGCGGGCCTCCGCCGGGTTCGGGGGCGTCAGCCGTGGGCCGGACTGCCGCCGGGGGTGGGGCCTGGACCGTGGTCATGGACACCGCCTGAGGATGAGGAGGAGATTCCAGGTGGCGAACTCGCGTACACCCGGCACTTTGGTGATGCCACCGGCCAGGAACGGCCAGTAGCGGGACCGTGCGGACACGACGGACACGTCTTCCCTCGCCCGCACTTGGCGCAGGGTCGGGCCGACGTGGTGAGCGAAGAGGTTCTCGCCGAGCGTGTGTTTGGCTGCCTTGCCGGTACGTCGTTCATAGCGGGCCCGCGCACGGGCGCCGCCGAGGTAGTGCCAGGGCGCCCACTCGTGGCCGCCCCATGGTGAGTACCAGTTGGTGAAGGAGACGTAGATCAGGCCGCCGGGCCTGGTCACCCGCACCATCTCGCTGAGGAACGTCTGCGGATCGTCCACGTGCTCCAGGACGTTGGAGGAGAAGGTGACGTCGGCGACGCCGTCCCCCAGGGGGAGGAGGTATCCGTCGGCGACGACGGAGCCCTCCGGCGGTTTGGCTCCCAGCTCGGCCGGGTCCGGCTCGAAGAGGAAACTCTGGGCGCCGCGCCGCCGGAACTCCTCGGTGAAATAGCCACCGCCGCCGCCGACATCGACGACGACACGGCCCTTGACCGGTCCATAGGCCTCGACCTGGTCGGCGGCGTCACGGGCGAGCAGGGTGTAACACCGCTCGGGCTCTTGCTGCTCGCGCAGGAAGGCCCGGAAGAGGGTGACGGAACGGCGCAGGGACGGATCCTTCACGCGGACCCCTGGGCTGCCTGGTGCGAGACGATCGCCTCTGAGGCCACCGCCTGGAACTCGCGTACGGAATTGGCCCACCGGTAGCTGGTGGCCCGTTCGCCCGCCGCCTTGCCAAGGGTCTGCCGGCGCTCGGCGCTCAGCGCCAAGGTGCACCAGGCGGCGGCGAAGGAACTCTCGCCCCGGGCGAGCAGCCCGGTCACGCCGTCCTCGATGGAGTCACGTACGCCGGGTACGTCGAAGCCGATCGCCGGGGTCGACCGGGTCGCCGCCTCGGTGATCACCAGGCCCCAGCCCTCGACGGCGGAGGGGTGCAGGAGCATCCACGCCTCGCAGAGCAGCTGATGCTTCTCCGCCTCGGAGACATGACCTTTGAACTCCACCCCGGGACCGGCGATGTGCTGCAGCCGCGCCAGCTCGGGTCCGTCGCCCACGATCACCAGACGTCCTCCGGTGACGGGTCTGACGCGCTCCCAGAGGCGGAGCAGCAGATCGATGCGCTTGTACTCGACGAGCCGTCCCATCGCCAGGAACATCGGCTCGTCCGAGCGGGGGTGGAGGGGGCCCGGCTCCTCGACTCCGTTGTGGACTATGCGTATTCGTTCACGCTCCACGCCTATCGCACGCAGGGCGCCGGCCGTGGACGGCGAGACGGCCACAAGGAGATTGCCGCGCTGGGCACCGGAGAGCGACCAGTGCTCGAGTCTTCGGCCGAGCCGGGCCGCCGGGGCGAGCGCACCTTGGAAGCGCATCCCCCACAGATCGGTGTGGACGTGGTTGACCAGGCACAGCGTGGGTCCGCGGTGCCACAGCGGCGCCAGGTACGGCATGCCGTTGCAGACCTCGACGAGGAGGTCGCAGTCGCCGACCTGCCGGGTGAAGGCGGAGCGCGAGCGCAGATAGTGCCCGAGGTCACCGCCCGCCGACACGACGCGGTAGTCGCGGAAGGCGGCAGGGCCCCCGCACAGGAGGGTGACCTGGTGGCCGAGCTTGCTCAGGCCGTCGGCCAGCCGGTCGACGAGCAGTTCGGATCCGCCCGCGGCCGGGTTTCCGAGATCGCGGCGGGCCAGGAACACGATCCGGCGCGGCTGCGGGGGAAGTGCCGGGAGCCGTTGCGCGACCCGAGGGGCGGCGTCGCGCAGCGGAGAAGGCACGTGCTGGGGCATGCGTGCTCCAACTCGTCAGGGTGCGGAACCGTTAGGTCGCTATGGGGGGTTGCACCGTTCGGGGGGTGGCTTACGGAGGTGCTGTGCTCTGACTGTGCGGGGCTGGTGCGGGGGCGGTGCGGGGACTGTGCTCGGGTGGGGTCGTTAGTTTTCGCCGCCGTGTTCGACGCGGCTACTCACCGAAGTGACAACTTTCGGGGTTTCAACAGCTGACGTCTCATCACATCGTGGTGGGTTGCAGGGCGGTTGGGGACGTATCGGTATTCGGACCGCCCGGATCCGCCGCTGAACCGGGCCCACCGGGCCCTTGCGCCCCACTGTCGGAACGTCGTCCGCGTATGACAAGAACGCCTCCCGCGATGGCGAGCAGCACACCCAGCGCGCTCGTCCCCACCGGCAGCGTCTCGCCCACCAGCTTCAGCCGGCTGCTGTCGTCGTCGGCGAGCTTGACCTGCGCCTTCTGTGTCTTCGGCGTGAACGCGATGCGCTGGCTGTCGAGCAGTACCGTCGCGTCCTTGTCCGATCCTGGCGCGCGCAGCGTCTTGCGGGGGCCGATCGCCGCGTAGATGATCCGGCCCGTGCGCTTGTCGGCGACCAGTTCGACGCCGTGGTTGGCGTACCACTCCTCGGCGAGCACGTTGCTGCGCTTGGGCTGCCCCACCAGACGGCCGGGCACCATACGGGTCCCGGTCTTCGCGGGCTTCACCTTGGCGGTGAAGCGGTAGCCCTCGTACCCCTGGATCTTCTTCGTGCCACGGAAGGTCAGCGGGACGGTCGCGCCGAGGGTGTTGTCCCACCAGGTGTAGGAGCGTTTCTGCACGTCAAAGGGGAACTTGAGGTAGGCCTCACCCTCGAAGTACGGCTTCTCGTCGCAGCAGTGCACCGGCTTGTTCGTCTCGCGGTCGGTGACCCAGCGCTCCGTCGTGAACTGGAGCGAATCGTGCGGGTCCGCGGCCGGCAGGGACTTGTCCGGATCGACGGACGTGACCACGTCCCAGACCGCGTGATCGCTGTTGCTGTCGTCCACGTCGCCGCGCACCTGGCGCGTGATCGTGAGGTTCTTGTCGCGCACCGTCTTGATCTTCTCGGTGTCGAAATAGCTGCCTTTGCCCTTGAAGACCGTGATGGTGTCGATATCGACGGGTGTGCGTTTGGCCCGCGGCTCGACGTACCACGCGAGCATCGGGGCCAGGACCAGCAGAAAGACGCCGAGTCCGAGGAGGATCAGCGAGAGGGGCGAGGCTGTGCGGCGCATCCGGCACTCCTGGAGGCGGGAGAGAAGTGTTACCGAGCCGTAGGGGCCGGAACGCTAGGCGGACCCTTGACGAAGTGTCAATGCGTTGATGAAACTGTGCTCCTACCGGGTGGGGCCGGTGAGGGACTGTGTGCACGACATCCGCGCGACCTGGGTGGGGACGACCTCCAGCAGAGAGGCTGACCCTGACATGCACCGATTGCTCGCCGCCGGTCTGACCGTCGTAGCCGCCGCGGCACTCGCCGTGGCCGCCGCGTTCGGCGTCGTCGCGCTCCTGAACGCGACGCCGGACCAGCCCAATACGCCCCTTGTGCACTACGAGACTGCCCCTCGGGGGCAGTGAGTGACCGTGCCCGTGACCGAGAGCCAGGGTTCGCTGTCCGTCCGCTCGGCCTGGCGCGACGTACCGCCGATGCAGGTGCGGCAGTTCGCCGCGCTCGCCCTGGACGAAGTGCCCGCCCTCGCCCAGGACATCCTGCGGGAGATACGCGCCGAGTACCCCGGCCTGCCCGTCGTCCTCGACGAATCGGGCGAGCCCATGGCGCTCATCGGCATACGCCGTGCTCTGGAGGGTTTTGTCCAGCAGATCGCGGCCGCCGAGGGAGGGCGGCCGTGCTATCCCCTGGAGGTCTTCCAGGAGTTCGGCAGGGGTGAGGGCCTGCACGGCCGCAGCCTCGACTCGCTCCAGGCGATCTACCGCCTCGGCGTGCGGCTCGCCTGGCGCCGCCTTGCCGAGATCGGCCAGCAGATCGAGATCCCGCCACCGGCCATGTACGAACTCGCCGAGTCGGGCTTCGAGTACCTGGACGGCCTGGTCGACCAGTCCGTCCGCGGATACGCCGAGGCGGCGGCCCGGCAGGCGGGCGAGCGGCTGCGCCTGCAGCGCAAGCTGATGGAACTGCTGCTCTCCGAGCGGCGCGGTGACTCCGGGCCGGGAGCCCCTGCCGACTACGGCCACGGATCCGGCTCGCACTCCGCGTCGGGGCAGCCCGGCGCCCGCAGCGCGCTCGACGAACGAGCGGCCCGCGTCGGCTGGCAGCTCCCCGAGCGGGTCGCCGTCGGTGTGCTCCTTCGCCCCGCGAGGGAAGCCGTGGCGCCCGCCGTCGGCCAGGGCGTCCTGCTCGACATGGAGACCGAGCAGCCCCGCATGGTCGTCCCCGACCCGGACGCGGCAGGGCGCCCCGAGCTCCTGCGGCGCGCCATGGCGGGCTGGTCCGGCGCGATCGGCCCGCCCGTACCGCTCGCCGACGCCGCGAAATCGCTGCGCTGGGCGGAGGCCGCGGTCCGCCTGATGGAGCGCGGACTGCTTCCTTCCGGCGAGGTCCTGCACTGCACCGAGCACACCGAGGCCCTGGTCCTGCTCCAGCCCGAGGAGCTCATCGAGGACTTGGCCCGCCGCTGCCTGGCCCCGCTCGCGCACTGCGGCCCCGCGCACGGCCGCCGCCTTGCCGAGACGCTGCTCGCCTGGCTGGAGACGCGGGGCGGCGCACCGGAGGTCGCGGCCCGCCTCGGGGTGCACCCGCAGACGGTGCGCTACCGCCTCCGCCAGATCAGGGAGCTGTGGGGCGACGAGGTCGACGACCCCGACCGCCGCTTCGAGCTGGAACTGGTGCTCAGGGCGCGGCGGTTGAGAGGGGAGCTGGGACGGGTGGGCTGAGCCGGGGCGTTCGGACAGCCGTACGGGTAGCCTGCCGCAATGGACATAGCGGTGCACGCGCAGGCAGCACTCGGCGAGGGTCCCACCTGGGATCCCGCCACCCGGCGGCTCATCTGGGTCGACATCCTGAGTTCACGCGTCCACACGTACGACCCGTCGACCGGGCACCGCTCGGTCATGGTCACCGAGCAGCACGTCGGCGCCGCGAAGCCGCGCGCGGGCGGCGGCCTGGTGGTCAACCTCCGGGACGGCGTGGGCCTCTACGACTCCGTGGCCGACGGCGCCGCCTTCCGCTGGCTGCACCGCGAGGCCGTACCGGGCCGCCGGGGCAACGACGCGGCGGTCGCCCCCGACGGCGCGCTCTGGGCGGGCACGATGGCCTACGACGAGACACCGGGCGCCGCCAACCTCATCCGCGTCACCGGCGACGGCGCGGCGACCGAGATCTTCGGGGACGTGTCCGTCAGCAATGGCATCGGGTGGAGCCCGGACGGCCGCTCCATGTACTACATCGACACCCTGACCCGGCGCATCGACGTCCTGGAGCTGGGCGACGATCAACTCCCCGTATCCAGGCGCCCCTTCGCGACCGTCGAGGCCGGCGCGGGCTACCCCGACGGCCTCACCGTCGACGCCGACGGCTGCGTCTGGGTCGCCCTGTGGGACGGCGCCGCGATCCGCCGCTACACCCCGTCCGGCGCCCTCGACCGGGTGATCGAACTCCCGGTGGTCCGCCCGACCGCGTGCGCGTTCGGCGGTGCGGGACTGCGCGACCTGTACATCACCTCAGCGTGCACGGGCCTCGAGGCGCCGCACCCCCTGTCCGGCTCCGTGCTCGTGGTGCCGGACGCGGGACAGGGCGTGGAACAGGCGGCGTTCGCCGGGTAGGGCGCCCGCGTCCGCCGGTCGGGAGTGCCCGCGCCCGGCGTGGAACAGGCGGTTTGCCCTATAGAGGGAGCCGATGCCGCTGGAACATTCGATTCCGCACACAACCTTCACGGCAGCGGCTTCCTCTGTTCCCCGCGGCTCACTTAGCCTCCATGCCTCATGGACTACTGCCACCCGTGCCACAGGCACCTCAACGGCGCCCTGGCCTGCCCGGGGTGCGGAACTCCGGCCGAAGCCTGCCGTGAGTACGCGGAGGCGGTCACCGCGCAGGACGAGCCGGACGGTTCCGAGCTCGCGTACGACGACGAGGCGCCGCGCAGCAGGGGCCGCCGCCGGGAGCGTGGCCGCCGTGCGCACCGGCGAAGACGCCGCAAGATCCTGCTGATCACCGCCGGGCTCGCGCTCGCGGCCGGTGGCCTGAGCCTGGCCGAGCTCGGCATCGAGGGCTCATCGGAGGAACCGACGGCGGCGGCATCGCCGGACGGGGGAGCGGGCGGGCCCGCGTCACGGAAGCCGACGGACCCCGACAGCGGCACGGCGACGGGCGCCGAATCCACCGCGGCCACGTCGGCCGCGCCCTCGGAGTCGGAGTCGGCGTCCGCGAAGGAGAAGGCGTCCAAGGAGGCGAAGAAGGCCAAGGACGGCGAGAAGACGGACGAGGCCGACAAGGACCGTGACTCCGCGCCGCCCGCGACATCGGCGCCGGACACCCCGGACAGTCCGGACGCCCCGGACACCCCCCGGTCCCCGCGCCCCACGCCCCCGCCGCCCACGCGGCAGCCCGACCCGACGCCCGAGCCCGAGCCGTCGGAGACGTGCGACCGCTTCCTGTGGTGGTGCACCTAGTCGTACCCGGCGGGTGTGGCGGGGTCGGCTAGTAAGCCCGCGTCCTCGCCGACCATCCTGCGCAGCAGCCCGCGCAGCGAGAGCCGCTCCTCGCGGGAGAGCTCGGCCAGCGGCTCCCGCGCGAAGTTCAGCGACTCCCGCAGGCTGCGGGCGACCGTCAGGCCCTCTTCCGTCGGCGCCGCGAGCTTCACGCGGCGGTCGGCCGGGTCGGGCCGCCGCTCGACGAGACCGCGCGCCTCGAGCCGGTCGATGATCCCCGTGATGTTCGACGGCTCGCACTTCAGCTTCTGCGCTATGCGCCGCATGGGCAGGGGCTCCAGCGAGAGCAGCCCCAGGACGCGTGCCTGCGCGCCGGTGAGGGCGTGCTTGCCCGCCGCGGCGTCGTACTCCTCGTGGTAACGCGCGACGACCGTGCCGATGAGCTCGACGACTTCGAGCGTCAGGGGGTCCGTGCGCTGGGTGCGGGAGCTGGTGGTGGCCATGCGCTCCAGGCTACCCGGTTACTTGACATCATGAAATATGTAGGCGCATGGTTGTTTCACAACGTGAAGCATTTTCGAGACACAAGACTGCTGGAAACGGCAGCCTGAGCAGGAGGAGGACGCCCCGCATGTCCGTCACCCCCGAGGCCCCCGGGTCCGAGCAGCTCCCCGCCGTCAGCCGCGAATGGCACCTCGTGCGCCGCCCGCACGGCTGGCCGGTCCCGGAGGACTTCGCGCTGCGCGAGGCCCCTGTCGCCGCCCCGGCCGACGGTGAGGTCCTGGTCCGCAACCTGCACTTCTCCGTGGACCCGTACATGCGTGGCCGGATGAACGACGTGAAGTCGTACACCCCGCCGTTCCAGCTCGACGAGCCCATGCAGGGCGGCGCGGTCGGCGAGGTCGTCGCGTCGAACGCCGAGGGCTTCGCGGTGGGCGACCACGTCCTGCACTTCGCCGGCTGGCGCGAGTACGCGACCGTCCCGGTCAAGCACGCCACCAAGGTGGACGGGCAGGCCGCGCCGCTCTCCGCGTACCTCGGCGTGCTCGGCATGACGGGCCTGACCGCGTACGCGGGCCTCTTCGAGGTCGCCTCCTTCAAGGAGGGCGACTCGGTCTTCGTCTCCGGCGCCGCGGGTGCCGTCGGCGCCCAGGTCGGCCAGATGGCCAGGCTCAAGGGCGCGTCGCGCGTCGTCGGCTCCGCGGGCTCGGACGAGAAGGTGAAGCTCCTCGTCGAGGAGTACGGCTTCGACGCCGCGTTCAACTACAAGGACCCGCGCCCGGTCGTGGAGCAGCTGAAGGAAGCGGCCCCCGACGGCATCGACGTCTACTTCGACAACGTCGGCGGCGAGCACCTCGAAGCGGCCATCAGCCGCATGAACGTGCACGGCCGCGCCACCATCTGCGGCATGATCGCGGGCTACAACGACACCGAGCCGACGCCGGGCCCGCGCAACATGGCCATGATCATCGGCAAGCGCCTGCGCCTGCAGGGTGTGCTCGTCGGGGACCACGCGGCGCTTCAGTCGCAGTTCGTGACCGAGGTCGGCGCGTGGATCCGCTCCGGTGAGCTCAAGTACAACGAGACGTTCGTCGAGGGTGTCGAGAACGGCGTCGAGGCGTTCCTGGGCATGCTGCGCGGCGAGAACACGGGAAAGATGATCGTTTCCCTGGCCTGACGCCCCTGAAGTGATCGCGCGGCGGGTCGCCTCGATCGAGGCGACCCGCCGCTGCTCTTCCGGCATCCGATAATGTGATTCCACATTGTCGCGACTGTGGGCGCGCATCGCGGAACATCTCAGGAGGAACCGGCACTTATGTCCATCCAGCAGATCGACGTCAAGTACACCGCCGTCGCCACCGCCGAGAACGGCCGTGACGGCCGCGTCGCCACCGATGACGGCAAGCTCGACGTCGTCGTCAACCCGCCGAAGGAGATGGGCGGCAGCGGCGCGGGCACCAACCCCGAGCAGCTCTTCGCGGCCGGCTACAGCGCCTGCTTCCAGGGCGCGCTCGGCGTGGTCGCCCGCAAGGAGAACGCCGACATCTCCGGCTCGATCGTGACCGCCAAGGTCGGCATAGGCCAGACCGAGGCCGGTGGCTTCGGCCTTGAGGTCGCGATCAGCGCCTCCATCCCGAACGTGGACGCGGCCACCGCGCAGTCCCTGATCGAGAAGGCGCACCAGGTGTGCCCGTACTCGGGCGCCACGCGCGGCAACATCAAGGTGGAGCTCGCGGTCGCCTGATCATCGCGTCGCGTACGTCTTGAGTACGCAGCGCAGGGCCGCACCCCGGAATGGGGTGCGGCCCTTCGCTCTGTCAGGTGAGGGCGGCCGTGTGGATCGCCCGCACGAGGCGCTCGTCCTCCGGGGGCGGTCCGCCGGGGAAGGGGAACCGGCGCCGCGTGTAGCCGTAGGCGAGCCCGCTGCGCGGATCGGCGAACGCCTGCGAGCCGCCGGCGCCCTTGTGCCCGATGGCCCCCGCGCCGAGGAACGGGTACCCGGCTTCGGCGGTGTTCTGGAACCCCACCCCGAACGACTTGTGGGCCTGCGTCACCAGGTCGTACCCGTTGGAGTGGATCTGCCCGAACGCGGCCACGGTGTCCGCCTTCAGGAGTGGTTCCCGGCCGTCGAGTCCGGTGACCGCCGCCGCGTACATCCCGGCGAGACCGCGCGCCGAGGCGACACCACCGGCGGACGCGGGTCCGTTGGCGCGCACCAGGCGGGAGTTGGGGAACGACTCCAGGTCGGTGGGGTGCGCGCCGTTGCGGTTGAAGGCGATGGAGTTCAGGGTGTCCGGCTGCGGCGGCCGCGCGTCGAGGAAGGCGCGCTCCGTGGCGGTCGGGATCATCGGCAGTACGGAACGGAAGCGGGGCTCCAGTGCCTCGGGGAGCCCGAGGTGGAAGTCGAGCCCGTGCGGGGCGCGGACGCGCTCCTCGTACACCTCTCGCAGCGTCTGCCCGGTGGTGCGGAACACGACCTCTGCGGCCAGCGCGCCGATGGAGAGGGCGTGGTAGCCGAAGGCGGTGCCGGGGCGCCAGTAGGGGCGCTGGGTCGCGAGGCGGGTGGCGATGGCGTGCTCGTCGGCGATCTCTTCGGGGCTGAAGCCGCTGTCGGCGCCGACGATGCCTGCGCGGTGCGAGAGGAGCTCCCGGAGGGTGATGTCCCCCTTCCCCTCGGCGGCGAACTCCGGCCAGTAGTGGGCGACTTCACGATCCAGATCCAGGGTGCCGTCCTGCACGAGCAGGGCGACGACGAGGTAGGCGGCGCCCTTCGTGGACGAGTAGACCCCGAACAGCGTGTCGCCGTCCGTATCCGGCCCCACCCACAGGTCGACGACCTGCTTGCCCCGTACGTACGCGGAGAGCTGCGAGGCATGATCGGGCTTTTCACCGGCGAGCAGGGCGGTGAACTCGTCCCGCACGGCTTCGAATCCGGGGGCCGTGGTGCCTTGGACTTTGATCTCACGAGTCATGCGTTCTTCCTCCCCAACCCCGCCCCTTCCCAAAAACCCGCTCTGACGCGGGGGCCTTGGCTGCCGTCAATCACCGGCTTCGCCGAGTTCGTCCTCAAACGCCGGACGGGCTGAGAATCTCAGCCCGGCCGGCGTTTGAGGCCATCTTGTACGGGGTCTGGGGCGGAGCCCCAGGTAGGTCCGGGGCGCAGGCATGGTTTTCGGGAAGGGGCGGGGTTGGGGAAAAGATACCCGCCGCTAACCTCAGCTCACACTCAACAACGCCCGCCCCACCTGCGGAAACACCCCCTTGGGGTGGTCCCGGAAAAGCGGCTCGGTGCCGAAGAGAACCACGCGGGACCCCGCAGCAGCCCCACTCACGACAGAAGCCTGACCCGCGGCGTCCGCGGGGCCGCCCGCACCGTCCGCGGCACGCCAGTGCCCGGACAGCAACGGATTCCCGCCCCCGTAGGACTGCTCGACCCGCACGCCGCTCCCAAGTCCCTTGAACCACATGGGCGCATAGACGAACGAATGCGACGGCGCACCCCCGGTAACGGGACCGCCGGAATTCACGACCCGCACCACACCGTTCGCATCCCCGTTCCCGGAGACCGCCTCGACGGAAAGCAACTTCGCGTCGGAGTTCAACGAGGCCCCCTCCGCACCGCGCCCGACAAGTCCACCGCCACCAGCGAGAAACGCGTCGAGCCCGGCCTTCGCCCCGGCATTCAGCTCGCCATAGGAAAGCCCCGCCGACACGAACAGCGCGTCCGCCCCCGACTTCTTCCAGTCGAACCCGGCGTTGAGGACATCCGTCGAAACCGGCACCACGTCGAAGTTCATCTCCCGCAGAGCGAACAGCTCGCCGGGAGTGACGGCCGCCGCGACCCGGGTCGGATGCACGACAGCGCCACCCTTCGCCTTGGTCGCGTCGAAGGCGACGTCGTACTTCTTCGCCGCGGCGACCGCCGCACCCCGCGCCGAGGACGGCAGAATCACACTGCCGTCGTCAGCCCTGCGTACGGAAGTCCCGCGCCCGAGCAGCCAGTTGAGAGCGGCCACCTCCCGCGCGTCGTCGAGCCGCAGCCGAAGATCCCCGCGCGACGCGACATGACCGACCCGCGACGCGGAGTCCACGACGCGCGAGCGCACACCGGACAGCGAGCCGCCCTTCACGGAGTCCACCGTCGCGCCCCACAACCGCCCGAGGCTCCACCCCGAGATGTCGTACATGGTGGACACCTTGTCGCTGATGTCGCGTCCGTCGGCGAGCATCACATTGGCGAGTCCGCGCTTGGGCTGCCGCATGTCGATGACGTACGACCCCTCGGCGTACGAGGTCCCGCCGAGCCTGAAGTCCCGTGTGGCACGCCGCACTTCGACGTCGTTGTCGAGCAGATGCTCCACCAGGCGCGAGGCCGCCGCTGCCGAGCGCTGGCCGCGCTCGCCCTTCTCCTCGCCCCGCGGAATCACGTACGCACGGGGGAACTCGGTCGTGTAGACGTCCTCCGGGCCGATGCCCGGCACCCCGGGCACGGTCTCCGGTGAGACCGGCACCTGCGCCGCACCCGTCGCGCCCCGCCGGAACGTCTCGATCTGGTCGGCGATCACCGAAGTCCGGTGCTTGTGCGTGTAGTCGAGCGTGGCCGTCATCGCGGCGCCCGCGATGTCCACGTTGATCGCGGACCGCCGCCGCAGCTCCGGCACCGGCAGTTCGTCGTACTCGTCGTTGTTCACGGTCATCGGGAACTCGATGGTGTGCGCGGCGACCGCGCCGTGGAACGGCATGTACTGCGGGGTGAAGATCGGCGGCCAGTCGTCCCAGCCCTCCTCCTGGTCGCGGAAGGGGATGATCGCGGGCTCGACGCCGTCCTTCTCGGGGGTGTATCCGAGGCCGTTGACCGCGGCTTCCATGCCGAGGGCGTTGGCGTAGGAGTTCTTGAGGAAGAGGTCGTACTCGTAGTTCTCGCCGTGCGGGGGAGTCGTCGGCTCGATCAGTGTGCCGTTGACGTACCCGTGCAGGTCGATCATGACGGCGGGCTGCTTGTCGATGGCGATCTGCCGCATCGCGCGGACCTCGGGCTGCGACGCGGTGATGAAGTCACGGTTGAGGTCGAAGCCGTTGGCGTTCGCGCGGGTGCCCGCGACGCGGCCGTCGGGGTTGGCCGTGACGTTGAAGTACAGCCGGTTGTGCGCGAGCAGGTCCTTCGACTTGCTGTCCTTCGCCTTCGCGAGCTTCTCGATGAGCTTCAGGGCCGCGTCCGTGCCCTCCCACTCGTTGCCGTGGATGTTGTTGTTGATGAAGACCGGCGTCTTGTACGAGGACTTGACCCCCGGATCCTCGGCGGCCGTGCCCGGCGCGTTCTCGATGAGGTCGCGCATCCGCTCCTGGCGGGCGGTCTCCTTGGCCGACTCGGGCGAAGTGACCGTCACCAGATAGAGCTGGTGACCGCCCGCCGAACGGCCCGCGATCTCCACGCTGACGCGGTCGCCCATGCCCTGGATGTCGTTCAGCTTCGGGGCTATGGAGTGATAGGGGGCCAGACCCAGCTTTATCGACTTGTCGTCAGGATTCGCGGGAGGCGGAGTGAGCTTCTGCTCGCGGGGATAGCCGCGCTTCTTGCCGTGGCCGGGGTCGAGGCCGGGGCTGTCCGCGGCTCCAAGGGCCCGGTCCGCGGCGCTCTCCGGAGCCCCTGCGGCCCGTTCCGTGCTGCTGAGGGGCGATCCCTCGCGGAGGATGTCGCGGCCGCCCGGACGGGGATCGGCGGTCGCGCTGCCGGGGGCGAGGGTGGTGAGGACGAGGGCGCCCGCCGATACGAGGGTGGTGAGCAGAACGGGTCTGGATGGCCGGGATATGCCCATACGTACCTCCTGTAGAGAAGCTGGAGCGAAGCCGGAGTGGAGCCGGAGAGAAGCCAGTACGCGTGGTCTACCCTTTCAACCCCCGCGCAACAAGAGGGCCTTCGGCCCCACGCGTCCCGTGGGCAGCGGGGCAGCGAGACCGCGACCGGCGGATAGGCTGTGCCGCATGCGTGATCTGGGACGAGGCTTCGGCTACTTGATGAAGGGCCAGCGCTGGGTCGCCCAGCACGGCAAGCAGTACGGCGTCGGCCTGTTGCCCGGCCTGATCACCCTGCTTCTCTACGCGGCGGCGCTCGTCGCGCTCGCCCTGTGGGGCACGGACTTCGTCGGATGGGCGACGCCCTTCGCGGACGACTGGTCCTCGCCGTGGGCCGGCCTGTTCCGGGGATTCCTCACGGCGCTGCTCTTCGCGCTTGCGCTCCTCCTCTCGGTGATCACCTTCACGGCGGTGACGCTCCTGGTGGGCCAGCCCTTCTACGAGTCGTTGTCGGAGAAGGTCGACATCTCCGTCGACGGGTACGCCCCCGAGTCGGGCCTGCCGCTCTGGCGCGAGCTGTGGATCTCCGCACGCGATAGCCTCCGCATCGTCCTGCGGGCCGCGGTCTGGGGCATCCTGCTCTTCGGCCTCGGCTTCATCCCGGTCGTCGGCCAGACCGTGGTCCCGGTGGTCGGTCTCTGCGTGACGGGCTTCTTCCTCGTCGAGGAGCTGACGGCGGTGGCGCTGCAGCGCCGGGGCGTCGAGGCCCGCGAAAGGCTCGCGCTGCTGCGCGGCCGCAGGCAGCTCGCGTGGGGCTTCGGCACCCCGCTGGCCGTGGCCTTCCTGATCCCGTTCGTCGCGGTGTTCCTGATGCCGGGGGCGGTCGCGGGCGCGACGCTGATGGCGCGTGAGCTGGTGGGCGAGGACGGGCCGGACGACCCGCGGGGACCGGCCGGTTCGGCCGACGCAGGCGACTCAACCGGTCCCGGCGGACAGACATCCGCTACCGGCGGGCGTCCATAGCGGTCGTCAGGATCTGCCGCACCTGCGCGATGATGTCGAGGCGGTTGCGCACGAACCCGGGATCGGTGATCTCGCCCGTGGCCGGGTCCGTGTTGCCCGCCCCGAACTGCAGGATCGGTGTGTGCACATGGCCGCCGGGCAGCCGGTCGTGCAGCCCGAGGCGGTCGCGCAGCAGCGTCGCCCGGTAGGCGATCTCATTCGACAGGTAGTTCCCGCCGCCGCCCTCGCGTGCCGTCGAACCGGCGGTGGGCCCGTCGGGGCGGACCACGGGAGCCGTCTGGCCCGCCGGGATCTCGGTCACCGAGGTGTTGTCGTACACGGGGAAGCGGCCCGTCTCGCCGTTCACGATCTCCTTGTACGGGAGGGTCGTGGACGTCCACTGGGGCTGCGTGGCCGGGTCGGCCACCGGGACGGTCTCCGTACGCGAGAGGTTCTCGTTGTCGGGGAATCCGCCCCGCCAGGCCCCGTTGGTCCGCTCGATGTCGAAGCGTCCCGCGCGGCCCTGGCTGATGGTGGTGAAGAGGTCGACGCGGGGGAGGTGGGCGCGCAGGGTGCGTTCGACCGTCCCCTCGGCGAAGTCCTCCCAGCGGACGGGGAAGACGGCGGTCTCCACGCGGGCGGGGCCGTCCGCGGTCTGGATGACGGTGCCGTCGAGCGCGAGGGCGGTCGCGCCGGACGGGTTGCTGATGCGGACGTCCCTGTCGAGCGTGAACGGGTCGAAGCCGGTCACGAGGATGCGCTTGACGCGGTGTCCCGCGCGGTCCTTCTTCGGGTAGCTGATGGAGTCGTGCCCGCGCGAGGAATCCTCCAACGCCCGTATCAGCCGGGCGTGCTGGGCCTCGCTCACCCCGAAGCGGGTCGGCTCCCACTGCCGTAGCTCGCGCGTCATGCCGAGGCGGGCCCAGTACAACGGCCGGTCGTCGTCCCGGCTCAGGCCCTCTTCTCCGACTGCGGGCCCCCGCCCCTGCGCCCGGTCGACGGCACGCCGCCACAGCGACTCTCCCTGCCGCACGACGATGCGCTTGGCCTCGCCGTACGAGTGGGCGCGGTCGAGGGCACGCGCGAACTGCGGTGCCACGGCGTCGAATCCGCTGCGCCGCAGGATCTCCTGCGGCGCGGCCCGGTCCAGGCGCTGCTCCTCGGTGGTGGCGGTCGGTGCGGTGGCCGCCGATGCGGGCACGGCGGCGAGGGAGAGCAGCAGGGTGACGCCGATGGCGGCGAGCCTGCGGGGCGCCGGGCCCTTGGGGAGCGGGGAGGCGTTGGGCGTGTGTGACACGGGAGTCCTTCCGTGGCCGGTGGGGTGGCCGCAGTATCCCGGCAGGAAGGCGGCGCCCGCTAGCGGTCCACGGCGGCGTGATCCGCGAGGACCTCGCCGATCACGTGGCGCGCGATCCTGGCGATGGTGGGATTCCTCGTCCGGTAGTACGGCAGCTCGATGAGCGCGATGGAAAGGGCCCAGCCGCGCCCCCGTGCCCACGTCGCGTCATCGTCACCAAGGGCGGCGCGGAAGTCCTCCCGCGCGTCGGCCGTCAGGAGGCTCCACGCGGTGATCAGGTCGACGGCGGGCTCGCCGTGTCCCATGCACCCGAAGTCGATGACGGCGCTGAGCCGTCCATCGGAGATGAGCAGGTTCCCCGGCTGCAGGTCGGCGTGGACCCAGACGGGCGGCCCGTCCCAGCGGGGTGCGCCCAGGGCGGCGTCCCAGGCGGCGGTGGCGGCATCCGTGTCGATCACGCCGTGGAGCTGCGCGATGGCCTCGCGGGTGTCGGCGTCACGGGGCGCGAGGGGCCCGCTGCGGTACGCGGGAGGCGCGTCGGCGGGGTCGACGCGGCGC
>NZ_BAAAUG010000041.1:64561-119867 GCF_039533825.1 Streptomyces rectiviolaceus | reverse complement strand
GGGTTCGTCGAGGCCGCCGATGACGGGGTTGTGGCCTTCGAGCCACCGGTACACGTACCAGGGCCACGGGAACCCCTCACCGGGCTCGCCCTTTCCCAGCGGCGCGGGAATGGCGACGGGGAGCGAGGCCGCGAGCCGCGGCAGATGATGCACCTCGCGCTGTACGTCCGCGACGCCTCCCTCGATGCGGGGGAGCCGGACGGCCATGTCGTCGCCGAGGCGGTAGATGGCGTTGACGGTGCCGTTCGAGTCGACGGGCTCGACCGTGAGGCCCGCCCAGCCGGGGAACTGCGCGGCGAGCAGCCGGCGTACGAGGGGCGTGTCGATGTCGGCTTCGTCGGCGTGCATCTTGGCGGGGGACATGTGGGCCTTCCGGGACGGTGGGGAAGCGAGGGCCGACGCTGATCGAAGCTGGCCGGGGTGCGTCCGGTCAACAGGATTCCCCCTCACCGACGGCGGGAGGCGTGGCCCGGTGCAGGCCCGGTGCCGGGACCGCTACGAACGCCGCGCCGCGCGCCCGTAGTGCTCGGCCACCGCGTGGAACGCCTCCTTGGGCTCCCAGTGCCAGCGGCCGGACGGCCCCTCCTGGATCGTCTTGACGAGGCTGTAGCTCGCCATGTCGAGGTCGTGGCGCGGCTCGGACCTGTGCGGGGCGTCGGGGCTGACGAAGTTGTAGAGCGTCGCCGAGTAGAGGTTCATCGACTCGAAGACGTCCAGTACGTCGGTGATGTACGCCGCCTGCGTCCGCTCGCTGCGGACGAGCCCGTCCTTGATCTCGGGCGGATCCTTGGTGTAGTCGACGACGTCCCACCCCATGCCGCCCTGCTCCGGCGCGCCCCGGAACGTACACGTGCCGAATTCGGTGATCGCGACCGGCTTCCCCCAGCGTTGGCAGGGCGCCAGGTCACGCACGTATCCGGACCGACTGGGGTGATACCCGTAGTAGTTGACGCTCACGATGTCGAACAGACCCCAGTCGACCTCGTCACCCTCCGCCGCCCCGTACGTGAGCCCGCCCCCGAAGACGGACCTGCCGACCGCCGCCGCCCGCCCGATGAACCGCTTCAGACGCCGCTGCATCAGTACGGGGTCGAAGTTCCCCTTGGTGACGTTCTCGATCCGCTCCACCGCGTTGTCGCCGGGCACGATCCCCGGCACGAAGAGCACGAACTCGCAGCCCACACTCAGGTGGACCGCCGCGCCCTGCCGCCGCAGCCGCTCGGCGTGCCTGCCCGTCTCCGCGATGTGGTCGAGGATCTCCCGCTCGGGGCGGTCGGCAAGCCGGGGCTGGAGCCAGACGTGCAGTCCGCGTTCGGCTGCTTCCGTCGCGGTCGCGCCGAGCCGTTCGACGCCGTCGCCGAAGACGGAGACAGTGGTGGCGTGCAGCCGGTCCTCGATCGCGCACATGTCCTCGCGCATGCGGCCCGCGTTCCAGCCGGTCGCGGGTGTTTCCCCCGCGCCGACCTCATAGCAGACGCCGCGGTACGTGAGCCCGCGTGATCCGGGTCCGGTCGCGGCGGCCGGTGCCGCCGTCAGCAGGCCTCCTGCCGCCGCCGCGACGCCCACGGCTCCCGCCCCGGCCCTCGCCAGAAACTGCCCCCGGCTGATCCCGTCCCTACCGTCACTACCGTTACTCGGCACGGTGCCTCCCCTGTGTCCCTCCGCACGGTCCGTACGGTGGGTCCAGTCTTGTCGGCGGCGCCGCCCGGCCTCGACGGCCGTTGGTCTACGCCGTGGGCGACCTTGGTAGGAACGCGCGGCCCTGCGAGGCGACTTGAGTAGCGCGCAGCGCCTCCAGGAACGGGCCCACCGCAGGCGGAGGCACCCGGCCCCGCGCCGTCGCCGCGTACACGGCACGCGGCGGCGCGTCCTCGTCGCGCACCGGGACCAGGGTGATGTCGGGGCGGACGGACTCGGCGGCCAGGGCGGGCACGAGGGTGACGCCGAGACCGGCGGCCACATAGCCCTGCTTGGCGGTCCACTCGGCGACGACATGGGCGATCCTCGGGCGGAAGCCGTGCCGGTGCGCCTCTTCGAGGAGTGTGCCCTCGGCGTCCGCGCTGCCGGATACCCAGTCCTCTCCGGCGAGTTGAGACAGACGTACGGACGCGTGGCCCGCCAGCGGGTGGTCCGGAGGGACGGCGACGTACAGCCCCTCGTCCAGGAGGTGGTGCAGTTCGTACGCCTCCACGTCGCCGCCGCTCAGCGCCCCGCCCGTCGAGGAGACGATCGCGAGGTCGAGGCCGCCGTCCCCGAGGCGGGCGAGCAGCCCGGGCGTAAGACCCTCCTCGCGGGTGAGCGTCACGCCCGGGTGGCGGGCGCGGAACGCCGCGATGGCCCGCGGCACGAGCGCCGCGTCGGCCGTCGCGAACGCCCCGAAGCGCAGGGTTCCGCCGGTCAGGTCACGCAGGGCCGCCAACTCGCGCTGCATGGCGCGGAGTCGGGCCACTGTCTCTTCGGCGTGCGGCAGCAGCGTACGGCCGTGCGCGGTCAGGCGTACGCCCCGTGGCAGCCGGTCGAAGAGCGGGTCGCCGCCGAGCGCAGCCTCCAGGGAGGAGATCTGCCGCGAGACGGCGGACTGCGTCCAGCCGAGCTCGCGGGCGGCCACCGTGAAGGATCCGTGCCGCGAGACGTCCAGGAAGACGCGGAGCCAGACGGTGGAGAGGTCGGGCGGTGGCGGGGCCTGGACCTGGGCGGCCTGGGCCATCCGTGCGGTATGCGGAGTGGGCATGGCTGGCATGCTAGACATTCGCTTGTCGCATCACTTGCCCGGCCCTAGCGTCGGGCGCATGGAAAAGATGGAAAAGATCGCGTTCCTCGGTCTTGGGCACATGGGCGCGCCGATGGCACGCCAACTCCTCGCGGCAGGCCTTCCGTTGACGGTCTGGAACCGGTCCGCCGGGAAGGCGGAGCCGCTGGTGGCGGAGGGGGCCCGACTCGCCGCCGATCCCGCGGAAGCCGCGCGTGACGCCGATGTCGTCATCACGATGCTGGCCGGCCCCGACGCGGTGCGCGCCGTCGCCGACGCCATCGTGCCGGAGCTGCGGGCGGGGTCCCACTGGGTGGAGATGTCCACCGTCGGGCCGGATGTCGTAAGGGAGTTGGCTGCGAGGGTGCCGGACGGCGTAACTCTCGTCGACGCGCCCGTCATGGGGAGCACGGACAAGGCCGCCTCCGCGCAGCTGGGCATTCTCGCGGGGGGTGAGGCGGACGGGGTCGCACAGGTCCTCGCCTGCTTCGGTCCTGTGACCCGTACGGGCCCGCTCGGCTCGGGGGCTGCCCTGAAGCTGGTCGTGAACACGGCCGTCATCGGCGGCGTGGCCCTCGTGGCCGAGGCGATGAGGCTTGCGGACGCGCTGGGCCTTGACGAGGAGACGGCCAAGGAGGCGCTCGCCGGTGGCCCGCTCGGGGGAGCGGTGGGCCGCGCCTTCGCCACGGACGTGCACTTCGGCAGCGACCTCGCCGTGAAGGACGTGGCGCTGGCGACAGAGGTCACTCAACTCCCGGCGATGGAAGCGGTGTTGGCCCACTACAAGGCAGCCGCCGCCGACCCGGAGGTCGTCCACGAGGACATCGCGCGTGCGGTCGCCCACATCCGTTCCCGGAACACCCAGTAGTCGCGACGCAAGAGGAGTAGCCCGCACCATGCGCATAACCATCGACAACCCCGCGTCCGCGCCCCGCCCCCTGGGCCCCTACTCCCAGGTCGCCCGCGTCGAACTGGACGGCGGAGGCGCCCTGTTGTACCTCTCGGGACAGATCGCCGAAGGCGACGGCGTCGCCGCCCAGAGCCGCGGCATCTTCGAGACCCTGTCCGCCCTGCTCGAGGCGCACGGCGCGACGCTCGACGACGTCATCAACATCCGTACGTTCATGACGGACCTCGACGGCCTTCCCGAATACGCCGCCGTACGCGCCCGGTTCCTCACCGCGACGCCACCCACCAGCACGACGGTCGAGGTGCCACGGCTCTTCCGGCCACAGGCGCTCATCGAGATCGACGTCGTGGCGGCCGTCCCTGCCCCCTGATCACTCGCCTCGCGCGTCCCGCTCGCCGCCGCCCAGCAGCCCCAGGAAGGCCCTGAACGCCCCCACCATGTCCACCGATTCGGGGTCCAGGAGCCACTGGTACTGCAGCCCGTCCATCACCGCGACGAGCAGCGGCGCCGCCGCCTCCGGGGTGAGACCGCCGGGGAGCCGCTCCCCGTACTCCGCGCGCAGGACCGCCGCGAACTTCTCCCGCACCGATCCGTACCGCTCGGTGAAGTAATCCCGTGCCGGATGGCCGTCCGTGACGCTCTCGCCGAGGAGCGCGGAGAAGGTCTGGATGATGCCGGGGCGCATCGCGTTGTACTCGACGAGCGAGCCGAGCAGGTCGAGGCGGATCTCGTTCGTCGGTACCGCGTCCCACTGGTCGCGGGCCTCCAGGACGGCGACGAGCAGGGCGTCCTTCGTGGGGAAGTAGTGCAGCAGGCCCTGCTGGGTCAGGCCGACCCGCTCGGCGACGGCGCCCAGGCTCGCGCCGCGGTAGCCGCGCTCGGCGATCACCTCCAGGGCGGCCCGGAGGATCTCCGCACGCCGCTCCTCGTTTCTGGCCTTGGCCGTGGTCCTGGCCTTGGGCGCCATCGTGTCTGCCCCTTCACGTTCTCGGTCCTGCTCGCGGGACGACCGTACGTCATGCCGACATCAATATAACGTCCAGGTTACGAAAACTACCGACCTACAGGTAGACGAGGCAGGATGGAGGGAACGTACGGAACGGACTTCAACGAGGAGGTACCGCCATGGCGGGAACCCAGGGCCCCGGAGCCACGCAGGCCGACCAGGCGCGCGAGGCGGTCGTGGAGGCCGCGCTCGCCGCGCTGGATCTGGACGCGAAGGCCCGGCTGCTCGGCGGGCGTGACATGTGGTCGCTGCACCCGCTGCCCGAGATCGGCCTGGCCTCCCTCGTGATGTCGGATGGCCCGATCGGCGTGCGCGGCACCCGCTGGACCGCCGACGACCCCTCCATCGCCCTGCCGTCACCGACCGCGCTCGCCGCCACCTGGGACCAGGACCTCGCCCGCCGCGCGGGCGCCCTCCTCGCCCAGGAGGCCCGCCGCAAGGGCGTCCACGTCCTCCTCGCGCCCACCGTCAACCTGCACCGCTCGCCCCTCGGCGGCCGGCACTTCGAGGCGTACAGCGAAGACCCGTATCTGACCGGCGTCATCGGCACCGGCTATGTCCAGGGAGTGCAGTCGGGCGGCGTCGGCACGACCGTCAAGCACTTCGTCGCGAACGACGCCGAGACCGACCGCTTCACCGTCGACAACGTCGTCGGAGCGCGCGCCCTGCGCGAGCTGTACCTCGCGCCCTTCGAGGCGATCGTCACCAACGCCCACCCCTGGGGCATCATGACCGCGTACAACCAGGTCAACGGCTCGACGATGACCGAGCACCGCTATCTGGTCAACGAGGTCCTGCGCGGTGAGTGGGGCTTCGACGGCTACAACGTCTCCGACTGGATGGCCGCCCGCTCGACCACCGGCGCCGTCGAGGGCGGCCTTGACGTCGCCATGCCGGGACCGCGGACCGTGTACGGCGACGGGCTCGCCGACGCGGTGCGCGGCGGCCGGGTCAAGGAGTCGACGGTCGACGACGCCGTGCGGGGCGTCCTGCGTCTCGCCGCCCGCGTCGGCATCCTCGAAGGCGCCGAGCCCGTGGTCACCGACGTGCCCGCCGAGATCGACGGCGAGGCGCTCGCCCGTGAGGTGGCCCGCCGCGCCTTCGTTCTCGTGCGCAACGAGAACGACGCGCTGCCGCTGAGGCCCACCGCTTCCGTCGCCCTCATCGGCGCCGCCGCGCGCGATGCCCGCGTCCTGGGCGGCGGCTCCGCCACCGTCTTCCCGGCGCGCGTGATCTCCCCGCTCGACGGCCTGGCGGCGGCGCTCGGTGATGACGCCCTGACGTACGCCGTCGGCGCCGACCCGAGCGACGAACTCGCCCCCGCCGACAAGGGGTTCGAGCTGCGCGCCATCTGCCGCGACGCGGACGGCACCATTCTGGGCGAGGGCAACCTCCCCTCCGGCCAGGTCCAGTGGATCGGCGACGACCTGCCCGACGGCGTCACCCACGAGACGATGGCCTCCATCGAGGTCGTCGGCACGTTCACGCCGCGCGAGAGCGGCGAGCACTCCTTCGGCACGCGGGGCCTCGGG
This sequence comes from Streptomyces rectiviolaceus, assembly GCF_039533825.1. NCBI lineage: Bacteria > Bacillati > Actinomycetota > Actinomycetes > Kitasatosporales > Streptomycetaceae > Streptomyces > Streptomyces rectiviolaceus. Next base: position 113,670 of record NZ_BAAAUG010000041.1, on the reverse strand, counting down.
GCCTTCACGCTCACCGTCGGCGGCGACGTCGTCTTCGACGGGTCCGAGGTGATGGGGCCAGAGTCCGACCCCTTCGAGGCGTTCTTCGGCTCACCGGTCGAGCGCGCCAAGGTGCGCCTGACGGCGGGCGAGACGGTGGAGGTCTCCCTGCTCCACCCGCTCGACAAGACGTACGAGGCCCCGCTGCCCGGCGTCGTGTTCTCCTTCGTGCACCTCGGGCCGCGGCGTGACCCCGACGAGCTGATCGCGGAGGCCGTCGACGCGGCGCGCGGCGCCGACACGGCGGTCGTGGTCGTCGCCACCACCGAGCGCGTCGAGTCCGAGGGCTTCGACCGGCAGGACCTGCGGCTCCCGGGCCGCCAGGACGATCTTGTGCGTGCGGTGGCCGCGGCCAATCCCCGCACGGTCGTGGTCGTCAACTCCGGCTCCCCGGTGGAGCTTCCGTGGCGCGATGACGTCGCGGCGGTGCTGCTCAGCTGGTTCCCGGGGCAGGAGGGCGGCGCCGCGCTCGCCGACGTGCTGCTCGGCGCCGAGGAGCCGGGAGGGCGCCTGCCCACGACATGGGGCGCCTTCGCGGACGCGCCGGTCACCCGGGTCACCCCGGCCGACGGCGAACTCCCTTACGCCGAGGGCGTGTTCATCGGCTACCGCGCTTGGGAGAAGTCGGGCGCCACCCCTGCGTACGCCTTCGGCCACGGCCTCGGCTACACCGACTGGACGTACGAGTCCCTCGTCGTGGAGGGCACGACGGCCACGGTCCGCGTCCGCAACTCCGGCTCCCGCGCGGGCCGCGAGGTCGTCCAGGTCTACCTCGCCCCGGCCGCGAACGACGGCAACCGCCCGGCCCGCTGGCTCGCGGGGTTCGCGGGGGTCGATGCCGCCCCAGGCGAGAGCGTGGATGCGCGGATCGAACTCCCGCGCCGCGCCTTCGAGATCTGGGACGAGACCGCCAACTCCTGGTCCCACCAGGGTGGTTCGTACGAGGTGCAGGTGGGCCGCTCCATCGCCGACCGCAGGCTGAGCGAGACGATCGTCGTCTGACGCAGGCGACCGCGCGCGTTAGCGCACGGAGAAGCCGTACACCGTCTCCGACCTGTACACCCCACCCGGCCGCAGCACCGTGCTCGGAAACTCCGGCCGGTTGGGGGAGTCGGGGAAGTGCTGTGTCTCCAGGGCGATCCCGTCGCCGGGCCCGAACGGCAGCGGCTCCTCGAAGTGGTCCGCCGTGTACAGCTGGAGGCCGGGCTCCGTCGTGGCGACGGTCAGGACGCGCCCGGACGCCGCGTCGCTCAGTTCCGCCACCTCGACCGGCTGCGCGGTGACCCCCTTGTCCAGCACGTAGTTGTCGTCGATCCCGGCCCCGGCCTTCCGCGCGGCCCGGAAGTCGAACCGCGTCCCGTCGACCTCCTCGTACGCCCCCGTGGGAATCTGCACCCCGTCCGTCGGCGTGCGGCGGGCCGCCGCGATCCGCAGCTCGTGCCCGCCCGCGCCGCCGCTCCCTGCCCCGGCGAGATTCCAGTACGTGTGGTTGGTGAGGTTCACGACCGTCGGGGCGTCGGTCGTCGCCTCGTACGCGATCCGCAGCGAGCCCGCCTCGTCAAGCGTGTACGTCGCGGACACCGCGAGCCGCCCGGGATAGCCCTCCTCGCCGTCCGGGCTCACCCGGCAGATCCGCACCCCGTGCTCGACCTCCGCCGCCTCCCACACCCGCTTGTCGAAACCGGCCGTGCCGCCGTGCAGCGCGTTGGGCTCGTTGTTCCGCGCCAAGCGATACGTCCGGCCGTCGAGCACGAACTCGCCGCCCGCGATCCGGTTCGCGTACCGGCCCACCAGCGCCCCGAGGAACGGCCCGGGATGGTCGAGATAGCCCTGGAGGCCGTCGAACCCGAGAGCCACCGGCTCACGCCGCCCGGACCGGTCAGGAACTTCCGCCGACTGGATGATCCCGCCGTACGTCAGGACGCGTACCCGCACCCCGCCCCTTTCCAGGGTCCAGCGATGGACGGGCGTGCCGTCGGGGAGCGTCCCGAAGAGTTCACTGCGCATGATCGCGACCCTACGCCGGGCCGTCGGTCACTCAGGCTCCGGGATCCTTGGCCTTCACCTGCCGGTAGGCCAGCTCGGCGAGCCGCGACTGGCCGTCCTTGCTGGGGTGGAACCAGTCCCAGGGGCTCAACTGGTCGCCGTCGAAGCGGTAGTCGAAGACCGCCCCGCCGTCGTACCGGCAGCGCAGGTCCTTCGCGCACACGTCCTTGAGCACGTCGTTGTACGCGACCACGCGGCCTTGCACCGTGGCCCGCCGCTGCGTCGCCGAGGTGTCCAGGTCGTCCGGGTCCGCCAGCATCGAGGAGCAGATGCCGAGCTTCCAGATCTGCTTGCCCAGCGCGTTGGTGCGCCCCTGGGACCAGAGCCGCTTCAGATCCGGCACGGAGGTGACGTACACCTGGGTCTTGGGAAGCTCGCGCCGCAGCGTGCGCATCGCCTCCTCGAAGTCGGCGCGGAACTCGGCGACCGGGGTCATGGAATCCGCCGATGGGCGGCAGGCGTCGTTCGCGCCCGCCATCACCGTGACCAGCTCGGGGCGCTTGAGCGCCGCCTGCTCGACCTGCCCGGTGAGATCCGCCATGCGGGCGCCGGTCTTCGCGTAGTTCCAGCTGTGCCCGGCCGCCCGCTCCTTGCCCAGCAGGCGTGTCGCGAGGCTGCGCACCTCGGAGTCCGTGCCGGTCGCCCAGGACGCCTCGGGGCAGTCGGCGAGCACCGAGCAGGCGTCGAAGCCGCGGGTGATGGAGTCGCCGACGGCCGCCAGGGACTTCGGGTCCGTGTCCCAGGTCGGGGTGGGCTTGGGGGACGGCTTGTCGTGCGCCGATGGTCCCTTGGGTGCGGGGGAGTTGCCGCCGGAGGCGTCGCACGCGGCGATCGCGGTGGCGCCGAGGAGAACCGCCGTCGCGGCGGCGACGGCGGCACGCGGGCGGTGCCTTCGGTTCCGCATCCCCAGGTCCCCTCTGTTGTCGTAGGCCGATCGCTCTGTCGCCGTAGGCCGACCGCGCCGTTCAGGCGCCCCTGCGGGTGAATGGTGGGTGATTCCTGGCCTTGGGACCGACGGTACGTCACACTCCTTGTTCCGCCGCACGGTAGCCTCGCCACCCAGTGGCACCCTGCGCTTTCGGTTCCGCTAAATTACATCACGTCACATCTGTCCCGTTTTCGGGAGTTTCCCGAACGCGGGGCCGCAACGCTCGGCACGGGCCGAGGCCGCTGGGGAAGGCGAACCTCGACCCACACTGGAGGTCCCGGTGACGACACGTGGAGTTCTGTACGTGCACTCCGCACCGCGCGCGCTGTGTCCGCACGTCGAATGGGCAGTCGCGGGCGTACTCGGCGCGCGCGTCAACCTCGACTGGATCAGGCAGCCCGCGGCGCCCGGCAGCTGGAGATCGGAGTTCTCCTGGCGGGGCTCGGTCGGCACCGCGTCCAAACTCGCCTCCGCCCTGCGCGGCTGGCAGCTGCTGCGCTTCGAGGTGACATCCGAGCCGTGCCCCACGGCCGAGGGCGAGCGGTACAGCGCCACACCCGAGCTCGGGATCTTCCACGCGGTCACCGGCATCCACGGCGACATCCTGATCCCGGAGGACCGCCTGCGCGCCGCTCTGGCCCGCTCCCAGCGCGGCGAGAGCAACCTGGAGGCCGAGCTGGCCAAGCTGCTCGGCAAGCCGTGGGACGACGAGCTGGAGCCTTTCCGGTACGCGGGCGAGGGCGCGCCTGTGCGGTGGCTGCACCAGGTGGTCTGACGTACTTCCGGCACGCATGGCGAAGGGCCCCCACCGCACGGTGGGGGCCCTTCGCGTATGCGTCAGAAGTCAGACGGTCCTGAACGCGAGCACCACGTTGTGGCCGCCGAAGCCGAACGAGTCGTTCAGCGCCGCGATCCTGCCCTCGGGCAGTGCGCGGGGCTCGTCGCGGATGACGTCCGCGTCGACCTCGGGGTCGAGGTTCTCGATGTTGATCGTCGGCGGGGCGATGCGGTTCTTCAGCGCGAGGACCGTGGCCACGGTCTCCACGCCGCCCGCGCCACCGAGCAGGTGACCGGTCATCGACTTCGTGCTGGAGATGGCCATGTGGTCGACGTCGTCGCCGAACGCCTTGCGCAGCGCCTTGATCTCGGCGACGTCACCCTGCGGCGTCGAGGTCGCGTGCGCGTTCACGTGCACGATCTCGGCGGGCTTGAGGTCCGTGCCGTCGATGAGGTTCTGCAGCGCCGCCGCGATGCCGTTGCCGGACGGTTCGGGCTGCGTGATGTGGTGGGCGTCGGCCGAGATGCCCTGGCCGACGGCCTCCGCGTAGATCTTCGCGCCGCGGGCCTTGGCGTGCTCCTCGGACTCGAGGACGATCACGCCGGCGCCCTCGCCGAGCACGAAGCCGTTGCGGTCGACGTCGTAGGGGCGCGAGGCGCCCGCCGGGTCGTCGTTGTTCTTGGACATCGCCATCATGTTGCCGAACGCGACGATCGGCAGCGGGTGGATCGCCGCCTCCGTGCCACCCGCGACGACGACGTCGGCGCGGCCGGTGCGGATCATCTCGATCGCGTAGCCGATGGCCTCGGCGCCCGAGGCGCACGCCGACACGGGGGTGTGCACACCCGCGTGGGCGCCCAGCTCGATGCCGACGTTGGCCGCCGGGGAGTTGGGCATCAGCATCGGCACGGTGTGCGGGGAGACGCGGCGTACGCCCTTCTCCTTGAGCACGTCGTACTGGTCGAGCAGGGTGGTCACGCCGCCGATGCCGGAGGCGATGACCGCACCGAGGCGGTGCGGGTCCACGGACGTGTCCTCGCCCGCCTTCGCGGTGTAACCCGCGTCGGCCCAGGCCTCCTTGGCCGCGATCAGCGCGAACTGCGCCGAACGGTCCAGCTTGCGGGCCTGGGGGCGAGGAATGACCTCGCCCGGCTCAACCGCGATCTGGCCCGCGATGCGGACCGGAAGCTCGGCCGCCCAGTCCTGTTCGAGAAGACTGACACCGGAACGGCCCGCGAGCAGACCTTCCCAGGTCGAGGCTGCGTCGCCACCCAGCGGTGTGGTTGCGCCGATACCGGTGACGACCACGGTGCGATTGGTCGAGTTCACAGGAAAATTCTCCACGGTGTTGAGGGGATCAGCGGCGCCACCGCCGGGTGGCGACAGCAGAGCAGCCTTATCAGGCCTGGTGCTTGAGGATGTAGCTGGTCGCGTCGCCGACCGTCTTGAGGTTCTTGACGTCGTCGTCCGGGATCTTGACGTCGAAGCGCTCTTCGGCGGCGACGACGACCTCGACCATGGACAGCGAGTCGACGTCCAGGTCGTCGGTGAAGGACTTGTCCAGCTGGACGTCCTCGACCGGGATGCCGGCGATCTCGTTCACGATCTCGGCGAGACCGGCGACGATCTCTTCCTGAGTGGCGGCCATGTTGGCGCTCCTTCTATGTATCCAGAGGGTGTGGCGCCCGCCGCGGCAGCGGCAGGTTGGTTTACAGCCGTACGGATCGGGTGATCCGGACGTGATGCCTAGGGGAGGGTAACGACCGTGGCGGCGTACACGAGACCCGCCCCGAAGCCGATGACGAGCGCGGTGTCGCCGCTCTTCGCCTCGCCGGTCGCCAGGAGCCGCTCCATCGCGAGCGGGATCGAGGCTGCCGACGTGTTGCCGGTGGTGCGCACGTCACGGGCGACCGTGACGTGTTCCGGCAGTTTGAGAGTCTTCACCATCGAGTCGATGATCCGCTCGTTGGCCTGGTGCGGGATGAAGACATCCAGGTCGTCCGCGGTGATCCCGGCCGCGTCCAGCGCCTGCTGGGCGACCTTCGCCATCTCGAACACGGCCCAGCGGAAGACCGCCTGGCCCTCCTGCGTGATCGCAGGGAACTTGATGTTGCCCTCGCGGTCGAGCGGCAGCTTCGAGACGTCGCCGACGTGGAAGTCGTTCCACGCCACGGTCTGCTTGATCGTCTCGGACTTGTCGCCCTCCGAGCCCCAGACCGTCGGGCCGATCTGCGGTTCCTGGGACGGACCGACGATCACGGCGCCCGCGCCGTCACCGAACAGGAAGGCCGTCGCGCGGTCCTCCAGGTCGGTCAGGTCGCTCAGCCGCTCGACGCCGATGACCAGGACGTACTCCGCGGAACCCTCGACGATCATGCCCTTGGCGAGGGTGAGGCCGTAGCCGAAGCCCGCGCAGCCTGCGGAGATGTCGAACGCGGCGGGCTTGCCCGCGCCGATCTTGTCCGCGATCTCGGTCGCGATGGCCGGGGTCTGCTTGAAGTGCGAGACGGTCGAGACGACGACCGCGCCGATCTGCTCCGGCGTGATGCCCGCGTCGGCGATCGCCTTGCCGGACGCCTCGACGGACATCGCGGCCACGGTCTCCTCGTCGGAGGCCCAGTGGCGGGTCGCGATGCCGGAGCGGGAGCGGATCCACTCGTCGGACGAGTCGATCGTCTCGAGGATCACCTCGTTGGGCACGACACGGGTCGGGCGGTAGCCGCCGACACCCATGATGCGCGCGTACGGGGCGCCCTTACTGGGCTTGATCTTCGACATGCTCTCCTGGCTCCTTCTCAGGCACCCGCCGCGTCGGCGGCGGATGCGGTGTCGGCGATGAGCTCACGAGCGGCGTCGAGGTCGTCGGGTGTCTTGAGGGCCACCGTCCGCACGCCGGGCAGGGCGCGCTTGGCGAGACCGGTCAGCGTGCCACCGGGGCACAGCTCGATCATCGCCGTGGCACCCAGTTCCTTGAACGTCTCCATGCACAGGTCCCAGCGCACCGGGTTGGCCACCTGGCCGACCAGGCGGGACAGGACGTCCGAGCCGGTCGCCACGGCCAGGCCGTCACGGTTCGAGATGTACGTCAGCTTCGGGTCGGCCGGCGCGAGGGCCTTGGCGGCCTCCTCGAGCGTGGCGACCGCGGGAGCCATGTGGTGCGTGTGGAACGCGCCCGCCACCTTCAACGGTACGACGCGGCGGACGCCTTCGGGCTTGTCCTCCGCGAGGGCGGCGATCTGCTCGGCGGTGCCCGCGGCGACGATCTGACCCGCGCCGTTCACGTTCGCCGGCGTCAGGCCCAGCTTCTCCAGGTGCGGGACGGTGACATCGGGGTCGCCGCCCAGCAGCGCCGCCATGCCGGTCTCCGTGACCGCCGCGGCGTCGGCCATGGCCAGACCCCGGGTGCGGACGAGACCGAGCGCGTCGTCGTCGCTGAGCACTCCGGCGTACGCGGCGGCGGTGATCTCGCCGACGCTGTGTCCCGCGACCGCGCCGGGCTTGTTCGCGGCGAGGGCGTCACTGAGTGCCGCGGCGGAGAGCAGACCGGCGGCGACAAGGAGGGGCTGGGCCACGGCGGTGTCGCGGATCGCGTCCGCGTCGGCCTGCGTGCCGTAGTGGGCAAGGTCGAGCCCGATGGCGTCCGACCACGCGCCGAGGCGGTCGGCCGCGCCGGGGAGATCGAGCCAGGGGGTCAGGAAGCCGGGCGTCTGAGCGCCTTGGCCGGGAGCGACGAGTACGAGCACTCTCACACTCTCTCTTGTGGACGGTGCATGCCGCCCGTGGGGACAGGGACGAAGAACCGCTGGGGGAATTGTAGGGGCCCGACAAAATCCTATGGTTGGAGATCTCCGTCGGCCAGACGCCCCAGGATCAGCGCGATCCTCAGCGTGAATGCGGAGCGTACGTCGGATGGCGACCAGCCGGTGACGTCTGTCACACGTCGCAGCCGGTAGCGCACGGTGTTGGGGTGCACGAAGAGCATCCGGGCGGCGCCTTCGAGGCTGCTGGCCTGTTCCAGATAGACGCTGAGCGTCTCCAGGAGCGCGGAGCCCGCTTCCTCCAGTGGTCTGTAGATCTCCTCCACCAACTGCTCGCGCGCGGCGGGATCGCTCGCGATCGCGCGCTCCGGCAGGAGATCGTCCGCAAGGACGGGGCGCGGGGCGTCCTGCCAGGCGGCGCAGGCCTTGAGCCCGGCGGCCGCGGCCTGCGCGGACCGGGTGGCGGCCAGCAGGTCGGGGACGATGGGCCCGGCGACGACGGGACCGGCCGCGTACGGGCCGATCAGGCCCTTGGCGACCTGCAGCGGATTGTCGCTGCCGCCCGCGATGACGACGAGGCGGTCGCCGAGCACGCCGGTCAGGACCTGGAGCTTTGCGTGCCGTGCGGCGCGGCGGATGGCTTCGACGGTGAGCTCGCTGTCGCCGTCGGGCGCGGTGCCGAGGACGACGCAGACATGCTCGGGGGAGTTCCAGCCGAGCGCGGCGGCCCTGCTCACCGCCCCTTCGTCGGCTTCTCCGGAGAGCACGGCGTTCACGACGAGCGACTCGAGGCGGGCGTCCCAGGCACCCCGTGCCTCGGCGGCCTGCGCGTAGACCTGCGCGGTGGCGAAGGCGATCTCGCGGGCGTACACGAGGAGCGCCTCGCGGAGGATGGACTCATCTCCCGGGGCCGCGATCTCGTCGACCGCGGACTCCATCACCTCGATCGTCGTACGCACCATCTCGACGGTCTGGCGCAGGGTGATCGCCCTGGTCAGCTCGCGCGGGGCGGTGCCGAAGACGTCGGTGGAGATGGCCTGGGGAGCGTCGGGACGACGGAACCACTCCGTGAAGGCGGCGATGCCGGCCTGCGCCACCAGGCCGATCCAGGAGCGGTTCTCCGGCGGCATCGCCCGGTACCAGGACAGCGTCTCGTCCATGCGCGCGATGGCCTGCGCCGCGAGGCTGCCGGATGACTGCTCGAGGCGCTTCAGCGTGGCTGAGTGCGCGTGAGCCTTCCGGTGCGCGTCCTGGCGGGCGGCCTCCTCGTGGCGCGCGGCTTCCTCGTGGGCTGCCTGATGGGCGTCCTGGCGGGCTTCGTTCGCAGAGGGTTCGGGCACGGGGACAAGACTGCCTTATCGGGACGGGGGTGTGCGGTGCCGGGTCTAACGTGGGGTGTGTGATTGATGTACGACGCTCCGGCGATCGGTACCGCGGCGGGGAGCCCGGTGCCGGTATCGAGACCTTCCACGCCTTCTCCTTCGGGCCGCACTACGACCCGGACAACCTTCGCTTCGGCGCGGTCCTGGCCTGCAACGAAGAGCGTCTCGCACCCGGTGCGGGCTTCGACGAACACCCGCACAGCCACACCGAGATCGTGACCTGGGTGGCGGAGGGCGAACTGACCCACCGCGACTCGACCGGGCACGAGTCGGTCGTGGGCCCGGGGGACGTCCAGCACCTGAGCGCGGCCGGCGGCGTCCGCCATGTGGAACGCAACGACGGTGGGGCCCCCTTGGTCTTCGTCCAGATGTGGCTGTCCCCGCTCAGTCCCGGCGGCGAACCGGCCTACGAGGTGGTCCACGGCATCGCGGACTCGACTCCGTACGCGGTCCCCGCGGCGGGTGCCCTCCTCCACGTCAGGAGACTCGCCGCGGCCGAGCGCACGGCGATCCCGGACGCCCCCTTCGCGTACGTCCATGTGGTGCGCGGCGAAGTCCGCCTGGGCGGCGAGGACTTGGGGCCGGGGGACGCGGCGCGGATTGCGTCCGCGGAGGGCTTGGAGGCGGTGGCTTCGGAGGAGGGCCCGGCGGAGCTGCTGGTGTGGGAGATGTCGGGGGGCTGAGCGTCGTCGACGGTCGCCCTCGCTGTGTGCAGTCGTGCCGCCGGGGCGGCACGGGTGGGCGGTCCGGCGGTACCCCGTTTTAGTTGGGCCGCGGAACGCACGAACGCCGCCTCAGAGCTCGGAGAGCACCGCGTCAGTGAACGGAGGCCAGGCCTCGATGGCCCACGGACCGAACGCCCGGTCCGCCAGAGCGACACACGCCGCCCCCGCGTCGGGATCGACCCAGAGGAACGTCCCGGCCTGCCCGAAGTGCCCGAACGTCCGAGGCGAAGACGAACTCCCCGTCCAGTGCGGCGACTTGGAGTCCCGGATCTCGAACCCGAGCCCCCAGTCATTGGGACTCTGATGCCCGTACCCGGGAAGCACACCCTTCAGCCCCGGATGCACCACAGACATCGCCTCGGCCACCGTCCGCGGATCGAGCAACCGCGGCGCTTGCACCTCAGCGGCGAACTTCACCAGGTCATCCACGGTGGACACCCCGTCCTTGGCGGGCGACGCACTCCCGTCGAGCGAGGTGGCCCCCATCCCCAACGGTTCGAGCACGGCCTGCCGCAGATACTCCCCGAAGGGAATGTCCGTCGCCTTGGCGATGTGATCACCGAGCACCTCGAACCCGGCGTTCGAGTACAGCCGCCGTGTCCCGGCGGGCGCCGTCACCCGATGCTCGTCGAACGCGAGACCACTGGTGTGCGCCAGCAGATGCCGCACGGTCGACCCCTCGGGCCCGGCGGGCTCGTCGAGCTCGATGGCCCCCTCTTCGTACGCCACGAGCGCCGCGTACGCCGCCAGCGGCTTGGTGACCGAAGCGAGCGCGAAACGGTGCCCGGTGGGCCCGTGCGCCCCGACGACCGTGCCGTCCGCGCGGACGACTGCGGCGGCAGCGGTGGGGACCGGCCAGTTCTCGATCAACGCCAGGCTCTGCATACCTACGAGCCTAAGCGCCCTACAGGTTCAACCGCATCGAGGGGTCGGGCTTGCGCACGAAGCCGAGCGAGGCGTACAACGGCTCCGCCTCCGCCGACGCATTGAGATCGACACTTCCCGCACCACGCTCCCGGAACCAGTCGAGGAGCACCTCCATACAGGCCCGCGCATACCCACGCCGCCGCTGATCCGGATCGGTGGCGACGCTGAAGACATAGCCGACGACGCCCCGCGGATTCCCGGCCCGCCCGATGCGGTAGTCCAGAGTCCCCACCACCAGTGCCGCGAGTTTCCCGGGCCGGCCGGGCTGGTCGACGACGAACGCGGCGAAGTCGCCCGCCGGATCGGCCAGTTTGCCCCGCACGACAGCGAGGGACTCGGCATGCCAGCCGGTGTCGGACGCGGCGCCGGTCGCCGAGCCGGATGCGAACACCGAGTCGATCATCACCTGCCGCAGCCTGATCAGTTCCTCGGCATCATCTGGCGTGGCACGACGCACAACACTCATGATCGGCACCGTAGTCACCACACGAAGCGGCGTCCTCCGATTTTCCGAGGGTGTGTTTCCGTCACATGATTCCTCCCGTTCTGCTTGCTTGGAGTGCACTCCAAGGTTCTAGCGTGGTGGTCATGACGGTGATGGAGACCGAGACCACCCGCACACGGGGCCCCGCGCAGGGCGTGACCGAACCGATCACCGGCACCGCTGATAGCACCGCCGGTACCGCCGACAGCGCCACCGGCAGCGCCGACAGCGCCGGCACCAAGGCGGATGCCTGCGCCTCGGCACCCACCACGCACCCCCGTCCGAACGGACAGGACCACTACACGATCAGCGAGGTCGTCGCCTTCATCGGCCTGACCGCGCACACCCTGCGCTGGTACGAGCGAATCGGCCTGATGCCCCACATCGACCGCTCCCACACGGGCCAGCGCCGCTACCGCAACCGCGATCTGGACTGGCTGACCTTCGTCGGCAAGCTCCGCCTGACCGGCATGCCGGTGGCGGACATGGTCCGCTACGCCGAGCTGGTGCGCGAGGGCGAGCACACCTTCACCGAGCGCCACGAGCTTCTCGAACAGACCCGCCGCGACGTCCGTACCCGCATCGCGGAGCTCCAGGACACGCTCGCCGTGCTCGACTACAAGATCAACTTTTACGCTGACGCCCGCCCGGCGTCGGAGAGGCCCTGAACTGATGACCCCCGCAACTCCCGCGACCCCCGCTAGCCCCGCCACCCCCTCCACCTCCGAGTCACCCGAGGCGGCGGCTGCGACGACCGGCACCGGCGCTGAGACTGGTGAGACTCCCGAGCCGATCGCGAAGGTGCGGCTCGGGGCAGACGGCCCGGAAGTCGGCGTCCAGGGACTCGGCTGCATGGGCATGAGCTTCGCCTACGGCCCCACCGACGCCGACGAGGCCCGGGCGACCCTGGAGCGAGCCCTCGAACTGGGCGTCACCTTCTACGACACCGCCGACGCCTACGCCGCCGGTGAGAACGAGAAGTTCCTCTCCCCCTTCCTCAAGGCACACCGCGACGAGGTCGTCCTCGCCACCAAGTTCGCCCTGTCCGTCGACCCGGACGACTCGACCAAGCGGATCATCAACAACGACCCCGCATACATCCGCGCCTGCATCGACGCCAGCCTCCAGCGCCTCGGCGTGGACGTCATCGACGTCTACTACATGCACCGCCGCGATCTGGAGGTGCCGATCGAGGAGACGGTCGGCGTGATGGCCGAGCTGGTCGCCGCGGGCAAGGTCAAGCACCTCGGCCTCAGTGAGGTCACCGGCCCCGAACTCCGCGCCGCCCACGCCGTCCACCCCATCGCCGCCCTCCAGTCCGAGTGGTCGCTCTTCAGCCGGGACATCGAGCAGGGCGTGGTCCCCGCCGCCGCTGAACTCGGCGTCGCCCTCGTCCCCTACTCCCCGCTCGGCCGAGGCTTCCTCACCGGCTCGTTCGTCAGCGCCGACAAGGAGCTCGGCGGGGACGACTTCCGCCGCCATCAGCCCCGCTTCACGGGCGACAACGCCGCCGCCAACGCGGCCCTCCTCGCACCCGTCCGCACCGTCGCCGACGCCCACGGCGCGAGCCTCGGCCAGGTCGCCCTCGCCTGGGTCCAACAGCAGGCCCAGGCCCACGGTCTGGCCGTCGTGCCCATCCCCGGCACCCGCAAGCGCACCCGAGTCGAGGAGAACACCGCGGCCACCCGCCTCGAACTCACCTCCTCCGAACTCGCCCTGCTGGACCCCATCGCCGCCCAGGTCGCAGGCGACCGCTACGCCGACATGACCTTCACTTCGGCGGGCCGCGAGTAGCGAGCACTCGGCCAGGCAGGGTGGGGACCGTGCCGCGACGGCCCCACCCGGCGAGGCTCCTGGGCGGGAACCTCTGCCGCGTATTCGGCTGGGGGGGGAGGGTCCCGCAGGACCGAGGACCCGGACCCGGACCCGCAGGACCTGGACCTGGGGGGAGGGGCCCGCTGGACCCGCAGGACCGAGGATCCGGCCCTGGACCCGCAGGCCCCGGACCCGCAGGACCCGTAGGCGGCCCCGCCGTTCACGCCAGCCCCAGTGCGAAGACCGCGAACCCGGCTGCCAGGAGCCCGGCCACTGCCCGTCGCGCATGCGTGGCCCGCTTCCACGGCGCCTCGAAGCCACGGGTGTAGCGGCCTATCAGCAGCAGGAGCGCTCCGAACACCGGAAGCCAGGTGACCCGGGCGGCTATCCAGCCCCAGGTGTCGGGACCCGCCGTCAGCCCTGGCACCGTGCCACCGAGGAGCGAACCGGGCACGGCCGCCGCGAGCATCGCCGTCTGATGCCAGCACAGGATCGTCATCGCCGACAGGTTGATCACGACGACCGGCGCCCACAGGGCGGGCCTGCGCAGCAACTTGCCGATGCGCTCGCGCAACAGGATCGCCGCACCGCTCTGCGCGGCGGCCAGCGCCAGAACCAGCAGCGACGGAGGATGCGAGTTCGTCCGGGCCTCACCCGGGACGCCGACCATCGACGCCGGGTAGTGGAAGAAGAGCAGCAGAGCCGCGAAGAGGGCTGTCCCTCCGACGAGCAGCAGCCACGCACCGCGCCTGCCCAGCTTCTTCTCGCCCCAGCTGACGCCCAGTTGATAGGCGAACATCCAGCCGGGCAGCAGATTCAGCAGGCTCAGCCAGGACGGCATGGCGTCCCCGAACGGGCCGTACCGCAGGAAATCGACGACGGCGACCGAGCCGAGCAGTGGCGCCGCGGCCCATGCACCGAGCCGCCCGGCCGCCCTTGTGCACCATGGGGTGAGCGCGGTGATCACCGCATAGATCCCGACGAACCACAGCGGCTGTATCACCAGCGTGGACCCCGTGCGCAGGGTCGAACCCGGCACTCCCATCGCGTACAGCACCGGGAGCAACGCGGCCCAGACGGCCGTCACTCCGAGTACCGGACGACCAAGACGTGCCACCCGCCCGCGCAGCCATCGCCCCGTCGACTCACCGCGCTCTGCCGCCCGGCGAAAGGACAGGACGGAGGCATAGCCGCCGACCAGGAAGAAGATGCCGAGCATCTGCAGCACCCAGCTGAGCGGAGACAAGAACCCGAACGAAGCCAGGGGGCTGGCATTGTGCAGGGCGCCGTCCGCATCGAGTGTGAAGCCGCCGAGCAGCCAGTGCCCGGTCGGCACGGCGAGCAGGGCGAGCGCACGCAGTCCGTCTATGGCCCGGTCACGAGATGCGGGCGTCTTGGCGTCGATCGCCGACGCCGTCTTGTGGAGGGTGGTCAGTGGAGTGAGGGTCATGGCCGCTCTCCGATGGGGCGGGCGTCGGTGCCGGCGCCGTTGTCCGGTGTGCTGGTAGCAGTGGCCTCCGCGATGGCGGCGAAGGCCTGGAGGGAATCCGTGCCCGGGGCGAAGTAGCCGGTGTGGCCCTCGGCTCGCTCAGCGGGAACGCGTCGGGCGCCGAACCCCGGGTCGGCCGGGTCCTCGCCATGGCCGAGGCCGAACAGCTCGACGTTCGGCACGTCACCGATCCAGTCGCTCTCGTCCTTGGCCGCCCAGACGCGGGCGGAGGTGTGCAGATCGGCCACGCTGTCCGCACGCATGCCGGGGGAGCCGAGCACCACCAGGTCGGACGCGGTCAACCGCGGAGCCGCCAGGCCGCATACCACCGAGCCGTAGCTGTGGCAGAACACGGCAGGGCGTGGGGCGCCGGATGCCGCCAGGCCGTGCACGAACCGCGCGAGCCGGGGCGCGCCGGCCTCCGCTAGCCGCCCCGTCGCGGCATCGGGGCCGAGGCCGACCGGGGTGGTGTACCCGACCCAGGCGACCACGGCTGTGCCAGGGCCCGCCGCGGCGAGCAGGGAGCGTGCCATCCCGGCCGGTGTGCCGTACTCGTCCTTCGATCGGTCGAAGGTGCTCAGGTCCATGTCGGAGCCCGGCACGACAACGGATACGTGTTCGGCGCTCGCCAAGTCGCCGTAGACCTCGGCCACTTGTCCTCTGCCGCGCGGGTCGAAAGCGAGTATCTGCCGGCCGGGGCTGAGGAGCTCTTCGTACCGCGCGACGAGGGACCGGGCCCGTTCGTGGTCCTGAAGGGTGAGGCCCGGGTCTGTCTCGCGAGCCTGCTCGCGTGCGCGCTCGGTCTTCAGGGAAAGGGAGTTGGCCTCGAACCGCAGGGCGGCCGGGGCGCCGTCCAGATTGCCGACGACCGAGGGATGCCGCGTGACCAGCTTGTGCTGCTGCGCCTCGCTCAACGAGCCGAAGAACGCGGCGACTCGGGCGGGGGCCGCGGTCGCCGGATCCGGCAGTCGAACCCCCCACGTATGGTCCGCGCGCCAGGCCTGTGTGCCCGGCGGTGGGCCCGTCATCGGCTGCTGTTCATTGCCGACGGCCCAGCCGGTCGTGCCGGCCACGATCGTTGTCGTGAGTGCCGCGGCGATCAGCGTCCGCTTGCTGCGGTTCTTCCAGCCCCTGCGAGCTTTCCAAGAACGAAGGCCCATGGCCCGTCTCCCTCCCCATCTCGTGACACGCTCTGGCGTGACGAGGGGAAAGGTAGGGAGACGGTGCCCGGCGGCACCTCACACTGGAGAGCCAACTCGCAGGTGATACCGGGGTATGTGGAGCTCATACCGCGGTAGGGGGCTGAGGGCTCTACTGCTCTCCGGGCGCGATCAGGCCCGACTCATAGGCGAAGATCACGGCCTGCGCGCGGTCCCGCAGGTCCAACTTGGAGAGAACCTTGCCGATATGGGTCTTCACCGTCTGCTCGGCGAGGACCAGGCGCTCGGCGATCTCCTGATTGGACAGGCCGCGCGCGATCAGCACCAGTACCTCGGTCTCACGCGGTGTCAGACCGTTCAGCCGCAGCGACTGGTCATTGCGTGGCCGCTGTTTGGCGAAGTCCGTGATCAGGCGACGCGTCACCGACGGAGCGAGCAGCGCATCGCCCGCCGCCACCACGCGTACCGCCGAGATCAGATCGGCGGGCGGGGCATCCTTGAGGAGAAAGCCCGAGGCTCCGGCGCGCAGCGCCTCGTACACATAGTCGTCCACGTCGAAAGTGGTGAGCATCAGCACCTTCGGCACGTGCACCACGCCGGGCGGCGGGTCCAACAGGGCGCGGGCCGCGGCGAGTCCGTCCATCTCCGGCATCCGGACATCCATCAGGACGACATCGGCATGGGTGTTGCGGCTGACGTCGACACCCGCCTTGCCGTTGGGTGCCTCGCCCACGACGTCGATGTCGCTCTGGGCCGCAAGGAGTGCGGCGAAGCCGGCCCGCACCATGTTCTGGTCATCGACGATGATCACGCGGATGGTCATGCGGTGCCGGATTCCTTCTTGAGGAGGGGGAGTTGGGCCGCGACACGGAAGCCGCCGTCGGGCAGCGGCCCGGCGTCGACCGTGCCGCCGACCAACCGTACGCGTTCGCGCATGCCGACGAGTCCGTGACCTGTGCCGCTGTGCTCCAACGAGTCGGGTGCTTCGGTGGGTGGGCCGTTGACCACGAGGATCAGCAGATGCGCCTCGTCCAGGGTCACGGTGATGGTGGTGCGCGCTCCCGGCGCGTGCCGCATCACGTTCGACAGGGCTTCCTGGACGATGCGGTACGCGGACAGGTCGACGGCCGGTGTGACGTCGGCCAGCTGTGTGAGCACCGACAGTTCAGGACGGGACAGATCGATCGGTACGCCGGCGCGCACCGTCGCTTCCACCAGATGCGGCAGTCTGCTGAGCCCGGGCTGCGGGGCTCGCTCGCCCGGTGTGTCCTCGCTGCGCAGCACCGCGAGCAGCCGCCGCATCTCGGTGAGGGATTCACGGGCGCTGGCCGCGATGCTCCCGAACTCCTCGCGCGCCGCGTCCGGAAGGCCGTCGAGGCGGTAGGGCGCCGAGTCGGCCTGCACCGTGATCACCGACATGTGGTGAGCGACGACATCGTGCAACTCCCGGGCGATGCGGGCCCGTTCCTCAAGGAGAGTGCGCTGGGCGCGCTCGGCCTCGCTGATCGTCTCCTGCTCGATGAGTCTGCGCTGTGCGTCACCACGCTCGCGCAGCAGCGCGCCGAGCAGCAGCGCGACACCGCTCAGCACGATCAGCAGCACGCTGGTGTCCTGGCTGCCGTCGTCTCGGAACGCACCGAGGACGAGGCTCACTACGACGGTGACAAGCCAGATGCCCAGCAGGGTGAGGCGGCTCTCGCGCAGGGACAGCAGGAGGCACACGACCACGTAACCCACGATGATCATGGCCGTCCAGGGGGCGGGCCGGTCGTTGCTCATGGACAGCGTCACGATCGCCCCGAGGACATCCGCGGCGATCATGATGCACCAGGCTGCCAACGGGCGGCTGACCGCCAGCAGCAGCGGCGCGGCCTGGGCGACGCCCAAGGCACCTGCCAGACCGCCGCTCACCCCATAGTCGTTCGTCAGTACCTGGGTGGTCACCGGGATGAGTGTCACGACGAAGGCCAGCGCGGTGATCAGGGGCAGCAGCCGCATCCAGCGCTTGGGCGCCCGGGCAAGGAGCGGCTCGGTCCGCCCCGCGGGCGTAGAGAGGAAGGCCCCCGCTCTGCCGAGCCCCTCGCGGACGCCCGCGGTCGCACGCTGAAGGGTGACCCCGCGCCTGTCCGGCTCGGCGGCCGGTGGGCGGGGGTCCTGGTCCGGTGGTGTCGATGCGCTGCTCATGGCCTGATCAGCGTAGGCATGAAGCACGCCCTGCGCCGTCGTACCGCGGAGCTGACCTGCACCTCATACCCGGGTACGAAATGGGCCTCCCGCGATACCCAGGTATGACCCACGCCCCTGCCTTCGCAGGCCGCTGCCCCTGACCCGTCACGATGACCCAGCAGGTCGCAGCTCTCCCACACCGCCGGGTCACAGCTCCGCCAGCAGCTCGGCCTTCTTCGCGGTGAATTCCTCGTCCGTCAGCAGACCGGCCTGGTGCAGCTCGCCGAGGTGCCGGATGCGTTCCGCGATGTCCGCCGGGTCGCGGCGGGTCACCGCGGCGGTACCGGGGACCGTGCCGGGTGTCAGGGCCGGGCCCGATGTCCGTACCGCGGCGAGCACCGACGCCGCGAACGGCAGCGACTCGTGCACCGGGCCATACCCGAGACCGAAGACGACGGCCGCGGGATCCTGGTCCGCCTGCGCGGGCTGGGCGACCGGGGTCTCGCGGCGCAGCAGCCGCAGATGGCCCTCGAAGACCTCCGGAGAGCGCCACTCGACGCCGCTCAGATCTGTAACCAGGAAACTCTGGTCGCCGGCTTTCCACTTCGCGGACGAAGCACCCGTCCAGAACCACCGGAAGGCCACCGATTTGCCGTCGAAGGAGGCCTTCCCGTCGTACGCCTTGAAGTTCAGCGGAGTCTCCGGCGCGGCGACCAGGTAGCGGTCCGGAGGCCCGCAGTCGCCTGGTGGGAGCTGGGCCCGCAGCTCGTCCGCGTAGTACTCGGCCAGCGTCTCCCGCTCGGCGGGCAGCACGAGCCGGTACGGGTCGCAGCCGTCCTTGAGCTGGCCAGCTGCAGCCTCCATCAGCGGATCCGCGCCCGGTCTCGGTACGGCGTGCAGGACGACCGTCCCGCGCTTGCCAGGAGTAAGAGTCACCGCTGCGATCGCCTCGTGGGGGATGCGACGTTCACCGAGCGCCTGAAGGAGCTTCGGCGTGCGGATCCCCCGTTCGAAGCGGATGAGCACGGAGTCGGACTCGAACTCCCAGGCGGCATGAAATCCGGCCAGTACGTCACCCATGCGGCTCATCGTAGGCGGCACGCGCGCCTCCGTCCCTCCTGCGGCGTGCCGCTGTTTTGTCGATTTCTACGCGCGTCAGGCCACTGTCGTGCCGGAAAATTCCTTCCGGCACGTGTCATCCCCGCTCGCACACTGCACCGAGCGATACGAACCAGTGCCGATGTCGGCGAAGTTGCTGAGGCTCTCCGTGCCCGGCTCGAAATAGCCGGTGTGGCCGATCGCGCCCCGTGCGGACAGCACTCGCGCGCCGAAGTCCCGAGAGACGGGATCGGCACCGTGGCCGAGCCCGCCGACCTCCATGTTTGGCACATCCTGGATCCAGTCGTCGCCGTCCCTGGTGGCCCAGATCCGGGCACCTGTGCCCAGCTGCGCCGCCGTGTCGGCGCGCATGCCGGGGCTGCCCGCGACCGCGATGTCGGAGACGCGGGAGGGCAGCTGTCGCGCCGCGACCCCACACACCACCGAGCCGTAGCTGTGGCAGTACAGCGCGACAGGCGAGTGCCCGGGCAGCCCGCGCACCAAAGAGTTGAGCCGGATCGCGCCGTCGTCCGCGCGCATGGACGTGGCCGCGTCCACTCCGAGGCCGACGGGAGCGGTGTAGTCGGCCCAGGCGATCACGGCGGTACGCGCGCGCGGGCTCGCCGAGTGCTCCGCGCGGTACAGGGCCTTGGCCATGCCGACGGGCGCCGAGTACTTGCGGTTCGTCCGCTCGAAGGTCAACAGGTTCGTGTCCACACCGGGCACCACGACCGACACCCTGGAAGCCCGGTCGAGGTCTCCGAAGACCTCGGCAATACGACCCGACCCCATGGGATCGAAGGACAGGACCTGCCGACCCGGGTGCATCATCACGCCGAAGCGCTTCATTCTGCGCTCCGCCTCCTGCTGCCCGAGAGGGGAGAGCCGGTTGTCGTGCATACGCTGTCGCTCGGTCTTGCGCGCTTGGTCAAGGGCGATGTGGTTCGCGCGATATCGCAGCTCTACGGGGGCACCGTTCATGTTGCCGACCGCAAGGGGGTAGCGGGTGGCGAGACGAGTGCGCTGTTGCGCGTTGAGCGAGGCGAAGAAGTGCGCGAGCTTGCCGGACGGGGCACTGGCGTCGGGGAGGTCCCGTCCGCCGATGTGCCCGCGCTCCCAGGCGGAGAGCGAGACCGCGAGCGGCGATGCGGTGTCCTTGTGGTGGCGTACCGCGGTCCAGCCCGTGGTCGCCAGCATGACGAACACGACGGCGAGCGCGAGCAGTGCGCGCCAGACGCTGAGTTGAGGGGAGGAGTCGAAGGAAGTCACTACGGAACACCCTAGGAGAATCGTGATGCCTACCGTGCACCGGGTGAGGCAGATCACGTTTCCTGTGGGGTAATTGAGGCAAAGCGGGCGCACTCTGAGCATTTTCGTCACACTCTGTAGGTGAAGTGTGCGCGCAGCGCATCCAGGAGTGCCGCTACTGACGGTGTATCAATCAGTCACTCAGTGTGTTGATTTGTTCGATGTGTCGATCAGCCCTGCGAACCGACGCGGAGTGCGGACGCCGTCACTCTGTGCGCCAATTCTCCGCCAACGCGGGCCCCAGGTGGTCGAGATATGACTCGGTGATCGCGCGGATCGACTCCACACTTGAGTCCTCGCCCGCGCCCCACAGTCGCCCCGTCACGCGCATCACTCCGCTGAAGGCGGCCACCACCACGCGCGGTCGCGGATCTGTGTCCAGGTCGAGTCCCTCGCGCTCGGCGATCACGCGCGCGATCTCTTCCTCCATCTCGATGGAGCGGCGCAGGTGGGCGGCGAGCAGGGAAGGGGTGGACTCGATCATCTGGTAGGTCCGCATGTGGAGTTCGACCGGGACGACCTCCTCGATGGACCGGCCCATCGCGTCCCAGGCGTCGATGACGGCCCCGCGCAGGGCCACGAACGGCGTCTCGTCGGCGGGTCGTTCGCGCAGGGTCTCCACGAACCGCTGCTCCACCATCTCCTGCACGGCGAAGGCGGTCTCCTGCTTGTTGGTGAAGTACCGGAAGAACGTGCGCTGGGAGACGTCCACGGCTTCGGCGATCTCGTCGACCGTCGTCTCCTCGTATCCCTTGGTCGTGAAGAGCTCGAGCGCCGCACGCAGGAGCGCGTCACGGGTGCGCTGCTTCTTGCGCTCGCGCAGTCCGGGCCGAGAGGGCTCGCCGGAGATGTCTCCCGAGGTCTCGGCCTGCGGTTTCGCGGGGTCCGCCGCTCGCTGCTCGGTCCTCACGCCTTGGCCTTTCTCCGCAGTTCCGACCTGCTCACCATATCTGTGAGCTACGTGACAGTTACCGACTTGTGAAATGGTTTGTCAACTGTCAGTGGCTGACACTAGCCTCGAACGCATGACTAGTCAGATCACCGTCGACAAGGCGGACAAGGCGCCGGAGCCGTCGTCCGCCCCGGCCCCGGCCAAGGGGCTTCGCGGCCACCCTTGGCTGACGCTCTTCTCCGTCGCGATCGGCGTGATGATGGTCGCCCTGGACGGCACCATCGTGGCGATCGCCAACCCAGCCATCGCGAAGGACCTCGGCACCACGATGGCCGGTGTCCAGTGGATCACCAACGGCTACCTCCTCGCGCTCGCCGTAGCCCTGATCACCGCCGGCAAGCTCGGTGACCGGTTCGGCCACCGGCAGACCTTCCTGATAGGCGTGGCGGGCTTCGCCGTGGCCTCCGGGGCCATCGGGTTCTCCAGCAGCGTCGGCCTGGTCGTCGCCTTCCGGGTGCTCCAGGGCCTCTTCGGGGCGCTCCTGATGCCGGCCGCGCTCGGCTTGCTGCGCGCCACCTTCCCCGCCGAGAAGCTGAACATGGCGATCGGCATCTGGGGCATGGTCATCGGCGCCTCGACCGCCGGCGGCCCCATCGTCGGCGGCCTGCTCGTCGAGCACGTCAGCTGGCAGTCGGTGTTCTTCATCAACGTGCCCGTCGGCGTCATCGCTCTCGTGCTCGGCCTGGTGATCCTCAAGGACCACCGCGCGGAGAACGCGCCGAAGTCCTTCGACATCCCCGGCATCGTCCTGCTCTCGGGCGGCATGTTCGCGCTGATCCTGGCCCTCATCAAGGGCTCGGAGTGGGGCTGGGGCGGATCCAGGACGCTGCTCTTCCTTGCGGGCGCTGTGCTTCTCTTCGCCCTCTTCGCCTTCTGGGAGAGCAAGGTCAAGGAACCGCTCATTCCGCTGGGCATGTTCAGGTCCGTCCCGCTGTCCGCCGGTACGGTCCTGATGGTCCTCATGGCCTTCGCCTTCATGGGCGGGCTGTTCTTCGTCACCTTCTATCTGCAGAACGTGCACGGCATGAGCCCGGTCGACAGCGGACTGCACCTCCTGCCGCTGACGGCCATGATGATTGTGGCGTCGCCGATCGCCGGTGCGCTCATCACCAAGTTCGGCCCGCGCGTCCCACTGGTCGGCGGCATGGTGGCCACGGCCATCGCGATGTTCGGCATGTCCACGATGACGACGGACACCGCGACGCTGCCGATGTCGCTCTGGCTGGGCATGCTCGGCCTCGGCCTGGCGCCCGTGATGGTGGGAGCCACCGAGGTCATCGTCGGCAACGCACCGTTGGAGCTGTCCGGCGTGGCAGGCGGTCTCCAGCAGGCCGGCATGCAGGTCGGCGGTGCTCTTGGCACGGCGGTGCTCGGCGCGGTGATGGCAGCTCGCGTCGACAACGACCTTCCCGTGAACTGGGCCGACGCCAAGCTTCCGCCCATGACGCCGGAGCAGCTCGACCAGGCCTCCGCCGCGGTCCAGATGGGCGGGGCGCCCGTCCCGCCAAAGGCGCCGGAGCCGGTCGCCGAGGCGATCACCTCGGTCGCGCACGACACGTTCGTGTCCGGCATGGGCCTGGCCTTCACCGTCGCAGGCGTCGTCGCGGTCGTCGCGGCTCTGGTCGCCACGTTGACCAAGCGAGGTGCCAACGCCGACGCGGGCGCGGGAGTCGGACACATCTAGCCGCGCTCACGTGCGGCCGCGCTCACGTGTCAGGGAAAGCCCCTCAGGGTTCAACTGGGGGGCTTTCGCCTATCTGGGTGACGCACATCCGTACCCCTTCCGACGGAGCTAGCGAGTGGGTCACAGTTCTGGCAAGTGATCGACACGACACGGGAGTTGATGCAGATGCGTACGACCATGCCCACGACCTTCGCCGCGGCCGCGCTCGCCACGGTGATCCTGACCCCCGTTCCGGCCGGAGCCACGACACCGTTCACCAAGGCCGATTCCGCGACACCCGCGAGGCACGCGGGGGCAGCAGCGCCACCCAGGCTCGCCGGTTGCGGGCCGGGGGAGCTCTGTCTATGGGGGAAGGCGCAGTTCAAGGGCGCCCGACAGGCGTATGAGCTGTCCGAGATCGACATCGAGAGCTGTGTAGCGCTGCCGGAGGGGGGCAGCGCTCAAGCCCTCGCCAACCGCACGGGCCGGCCGGTCACCACGTATCAATCCGCGGAGTGCGCCGAGACGGGCGAGTTCGACACCTATCCAGGGGGTGGCACCTGGCTTCCCGAATCGCCTTATCGTGTACGGGCGTTCAAGGTATGGGAGAACTGAACGGAGACTCAGGCGGCCTCGAACCGGGGGCGGCGTCAGGCCCCGCCCCAGGCCCTGCCCCAGGCTCCGCCCCACCCGAGAGCGCCGTCACCTGCGCCCGCAGCGCTCGCACCTCCGTCGTCAGCGCCTCGATCGCCGCCGTCTGGCGCCGCTCCTCGACGTCGTCCCGGTCGAAGCGCGAGATGAACCAGGCCGCGATATTGGCGGTGACCACACCAAGGAGCGCGATGCCCGACAGCATCAGGCCGACCGCGAGTATGCGGCCGAGCCCGGTCGTCGGCGCGTGATCGCCGTAGCCGACGGTGGTCATCGTGGTGAAGGACCACCACACCGCGTCGCCAAGGGTCTTGATATTGCCGTTCGGTGACTCCCGCTCCACCGAAAGGACAGCCAGCGAACCGAACATGAGGAGGCCCACGACGGCACCGGCGACATAGGTCGTCAGCTGAATCTGAGACGCCATCCGGGCCCGGCGCCCGACCAGCATCAGGGTCGAGACGAGCCGCAGCAACCGCAGCGGCTGCAGCATGGGGAGGAGGACAGCACAGAGGTCGAGCCAGTGCGAGCGGACGAACTGCTTGCGGTGGTCGGTGAGGTAGAGGCGTACGAGATAGTCCGCGGCGAACGAGGCCCAGACGATCCACTCCACCACCGTGCAGGTGGTCGCGACGCTCTTGCTCGCGTCGGGCACCACGATGGGCACGGCGTAGGCGACGGCGAAGGCCATCGCGAGCACGAGGAGCGGACGTTGGGTGCGTCGCTCCCAGCGGAGCTGTGCCGGTTGGTGCTTTATGGGCGCTTCCATGCGCGCATCGTAGGAAACGCCGGAGGGCGGCGGGAGCCACCGCCCCACCGCCCTCCGAACGACCTACGTGCTACAGGACTCGCTCATGCCCGCCCGCCCCGCAGGGACTAGGCGTCGCCCCCAGCAGCGCCCGGGTCGGCAGCCGTGACGTCGAGCAGCTGATAGCGGTCGATGGCCTGCTTCAGGACGGAGCGGTCGAGCTTGCCCTCGCGGGCCAGCTCGGTCAGCACGCCGACCACGATCGACTGCGCGTCGATGTGGAAGAAGCGGCGTGCGGCACCGCGGGTGTCCGCGAAGCCGAAGCCGTCGGCGCCCAGGGACTGGTAGGTGCCGGGAACCCAGCGGGAGATCTGGTCGGGGACGCTCCGCATCCAGTCGGAGACGGCCACGAACGGGCCCTCGGCGCCGGACAGCTTCTGCGTCACGTACGGGGTGCGCTGCTCCTCCTCGGGGTGCAGGAGGTTGTGGCGCTCCACGTCGACCGCCTCGCGGCGCAGTTCGTTCCAGGAGGTCGCCGACCAGACGTCCGCCTTGACGTTCCACTCCGAAGCGAGGATCTGCTGGGCCTCGACCGCCCACGGGACCGCGACACCGGAGGCGAGGATCTGCGCCGGGATGGCGCCCTGCTCGCCCGCCTTGAAGCGGTAGATGCCCTTGAGGATGCCGTCGACGTCCACGTCGGCCGGCTCGGCCGGGTGCTGGATCGGCTCGTTGTAGACGGTGAGGTAGTAGAAGACGTCCTCGCTGTCGGGGCCGTACATCCGGCGCAGGCCGTCCTTGACGATGTGCGCGATCTCGTAACCGAAGGCCGGGTCGTAGGCGACGCAGCCCGGGTTGGTCGAGGCGAGCAGCTGCGAGTGGCCGTCCGCGTGCTGGAGACCCTCGCCGGTCAGCGTCGTGCGGCCGGCGGTGGCGCCCAGGACGAAGCCGCGGGCCAGTTGGTCGGCCATCTGCCAGAACTGGTCGCCGGTGCGCTGGAAACCGAACATCGAGTAGAAGACGTACACGGGGATGAGCGGTTCGCCGTGGGTGGCGTAGGCCGAGCCCGCGGCGATCAGCGAGGCCGTGCAGCCGGCCTCGGAGATGCCGTCATGCAGCATCTGGCCGGTCGGGGACTCCTTGTAGGCGAGGAGCAGTTCGCGGTCGACCGCCTCGTACTGCTGGCCGAGCGGGTTGTAGATCTTCGCGCTCGGGAAGAAGGCGTCCATGCCGAAGGTGCGGTACTCGTCGGGGGCGATCAGCACGAAGCGCTTGCCGATCTCCTTGTCCCGCATGAGGTCCTTCAGGATGCGGACGAACGCCATGGTGGTGGCGATCGACTGCTGGCCCGAACCCTTCTTCGCGGTCGCGTACGTCTTGTCCTCGGGAAGCTGGAGGGGCTTCGAGCGGACCACGCGGGTCGGGACGTAACCGCCGAGGCCCTGGCGGCGGTCGTGCATGTACTGGATCTCTTCCGAGTCGCGGCCCGGGTGGTAGTACGGCGGGGCGCCGCCCTCCAGCTCCTTGTCCGTGATCGGGATGTGCAGGCGGTCGCGGAAGCCCTTGAGGTCGTCGGCCGTCAGCTTCTTCATCTGGTGCGTGGCGTTGCGGCCCTCGAAGTTCGGGCCGAGGGTCCAGCCCTTGACCGTCTGCGCCAGGATGACGGTCGGCTGGCCCTTGTGGGCCTTGGCGGCCGCGTACGCCGCGTAGACCTTCTTGTGGTCGTGGCCGCCGCGGCCCAGGTGCAGGATCTGCTCGTCGGTCATGTTCTCGACCATGGAGCGCAGGCGGTGGTCGTCGCCGAAGAAGTGCTCGCGGATGTACGAGCCGGTCTCGGTCGCGTACGTCTGGAACTGGCCGTCGGGCGTGGTGTTGAGCCGGTTGACCAGGACGCCGTCGCGGTCCTGGGCGAGCAGCGGGTCCCAGCTGCGGTCCCAGACCAGCTTGATGACGTTCCAGCCGGCGCCGCGGAACTGCGACTCCAGCTCCTGGATGATCTTGCCGTTGCCGCGCACCGGGCCGTCGAGGCGCTGGAGGTTGCAGTTGACGACGAAGGTCAGGTTGTCCAGGCCCTCGCGGGCGGCGATGGAGAGCTGGCCGAGCGACTCGGGCTCGTCCATCTCGCCGTCACCGAGGTAGGCCCAGACGTGGGACTTGGAGGTGTCGGCGATGCCGCGCGCCTCCATGTAGCGGTTCATCCGCGCCTGGAAGATCGCGCCGAGCGGGCCCAGGCCCATGGAGACGGTCGGGAACTCCCAGAAGTCCGGCATCAGCCGCGGGTGCGGGTAGGACGAGAGCCCGTTCGGGGCCTTCGACTTCTCCTGGCGGAACGCGTCGAGCTGCTGCTCGGAGAGCCGGTCGAGGAGGAACGCGCGGGCATAGATACCGGGGGAGGCGTGCCCCTGGAAGAAGATCTGGTCGCCGCCGTCGCCCTCGTCCTTGCCGCGGAAGAAGTGGTTGAAGCCCACGTCGTAGAGCGAGGCCGATGAGGCGAACGTGGCGATGTGACCGCCGACCCCGATACCGGGGCGCTGGGCGCGCGACACCATCACGGCGGCGTTCCAGCGGGTCGCGTTCAGGACCTTGCGCTCGATCTCCTCGTTGCCGGGGAAGAAGGGCTCGTCCTTGGTGGCGATCGTGTTGACGTAGTCCGTGCTGCGCATCTCGGGCACGGCGACGCGCTTCTCGCGCGCGCGTTCGATGAGCCGGAGCATCAGGTAGCGGGCCCGTTCGCGGCCGCGTTCGTCGACCGCGGCATCAAGGGAGTCGAGCCACTCCTGGGTCTCTTCGGGATCGAAGTCCGGGACCTGACTCGGCAGGCCGCCAATGATGATCGGGTTGCGATCGGATCCGGAAGCCACGCTGTTCCTTCGCTGTTGGGGCTTTCGCCTGGGTTCTGCCTGGCTGTGAGACGTTCCCCATCGTGTACCGCGTGGGCGGAATCGTCATCTCTACTGAGAGGTAACCGAGGCCTCCGCCCGGCGGCCCTGGGGTAGGCTCGACCAAATCGCAACGATACGCCCATCCTGCCTAGCCGGTTCGTAAGGCCGTTCGGACCTCAGTTCCGTTCGGCGTCGTACGAGCGAAGTGCGAGCGGAGAAGGATCTGGCAGGTGGGCCTTGAGTTGCGGCGACACGGCCGGGAACGTCACCGTTTCAGCGGTCTTGACGGCCGGGTACTTGCGCGATCCGGTCCGCCCGTGTGGACTACCGCCAATGTCCCGCGCACGCGCGTGGATGAAGGCATTCCCGAAAACATGATCAGGAGGCAAGCCGTGAGCGCGACCGCGGACCACGCGGAGGAGCGGACCAACCCTGCCGCGAGGCTGGGTTTCCAGCCCGAGCAGGTGGTCCAGGAGATCGGCTACGACGACGATGTCGATCAGGAGCTCCGCGAGGCCATTGAAGGGGTGATCGGCAGCGAGCTCGTCGATGAGGACTACGACGACACTGCTGACGCTGTAGTGCTGTGGTTCCGCGAGGACGACGGCGACCTGACGGATGCGCTGGTTGACGCTACCCAGCTGATCGAAGAGGGCGGCGACCTCTGGCTGATGACGCCGAAGACGGGCCGTGACGGCTACGTCGAGGCGAGCGACATCAACGAAGCAGCCCAGACCGCAGGCCTCGCTCAGACCAAGAGCATCAGCGCGGGCAAGGACTGGACGGGCAGCCGTCTGGTCACGCCGAAGGCGGCAGCCAAGAAGCGGTGAAGCTGCCGCTCAGGCAGCAGGAAGTCGACTGAGCCAATCGCTGTGAGCCCCCACCGACGCATGCCGCCGGTGGGGGCTCATGCGTGCGTGGGGACGGCGCGGAGAAGTGCCCGCCCTGCGGGGTGATCGCACGAAACGCCCGTTGCGTAGGGTGGTCGTCACCCGAACAGCCCCATCGAAGGGATGCGAACTCATGGCGCTCATGGCGCTCGCTGGAATCGCGACCGGCACCAAGGCCCCGGACTTCGAGCTGAAGGACAACCACGGCCGGACCGTCAAGCTGTCGGACTTCCGCGGCGAGAAGAACGTGGTGCTGCTCTTCTATCCGTTCGCGTTCACCGGCGTGTGCACGGGCGAGCTCTGCGCGCTGCGCGACGAACTGCCGACGTTCGTCAACGACGACACCCAGCTGCTCGCGGTCTCGAACGACTCCATCCACACCCTGCGCGTCTTCGCCGAACAGGAGGGCCTGGAATACCCGCTGCTCTCCGATTTCTGGCCGCACGGTGAGGCGTCGCGTGCGTACGGGGTCTTCGATGAGGAGAAGGGCTGCGCCGTGCGCGGCACCTTCATCATCGACAAGGAGGGCGTGGTGCGCTGGACTGTCGTCAACGGCCTGCCGGACGCCCGCGACCTCAACGAGTACGTCAAGGCGCTCGGCACCCTGTGATTCCTCAGGGGTGACACCCTGTGATTCTTCAGGCGCAGAGCCTGTGGCGGCCGGGAACCGGTCACTAGGATCCACTCGTTGATCTGATGGCAAAGCACGACTGGGGCTCCCCGCCCCTGGACAACTTATTGGGAGGACTAGTGGGAGTCAGCCTCAGCAAGGGCGGCAACGTATCGCTGAGCAAGGAGGCGCCCGGCCTGACCGCTGTTCTGATCGGCCTGGGCTGGGACGTCCGCACCACCACCGGTACGGACTTCGACCTCGACGCCAGCGCCATTCTGACGAATGCCGAGGGCAAGGTCAGCAGCGACGGCAACTTCGTGTTCTTCAACAACCTGAAGAGCCCGGACGGATCCGTCGAGCACACCGGTGACAACACCACCGGTGAGGGCGAGGGCGACGACGAGGCGATCAAGGTCAACCTGGCGGCCGTTCCGGCCGACGTGGACAAGATCGTCTTCCCGGTCTCGATCTACGACGCCGAGACCCGCCAGCAGTCGTTCGGCCAGGTCCGCAACGCGTTCATCCGCGTCGTGAACCAGGCGGGCGGCGCGGAGATCGCGCGGTACGACCTCTCCGAGGACGCCTCGACGGAGACGGCGATGGTCTTCGGCGAGCTGTACCGCAACGGAGCGGAGTGGAAGTTCCGCGCCGTCGGCCAGGGCTACGCCTCGGGCCTGCGCGGCATCGCGCAGGACTTCGGCGTCAACGTCTGAGCCGAGTAACGCCCTCCGCCTTGTCGTCCGGCGCCGCACACCACGAGTGCGGCGCCGGACGTGCTCAAAACTCTTGCTCCCGAACACCGCTCCCGAACCATGGGAGCCCGGGGAATTCTTGCTCTCGAACCACGGGGAGGACCACATCATGGGCGTCACGCTCGCCAAGGGAGGCAACGTCTCCCTCTCCAAGGCCGCACCGAACCTCACACAGGTCCTGATCGGCCTCGGCTGGGACGCGCGCTCCACCACCGGAGCACCCTTCGACCTCGACGCCAGCGCGCTGATGTGCAACTCGGGCCGGATTCTCGGCGACGAGTGGTTCGTCTTCTACAACAACCTCAAGAGCCCGGACGGCTCTGTCGAACACACCGGCGACAACCTCACGGGAGAGGGTGACGGGGACGACGAGTCGCTCCTGATCGATCTCTCCAAGGTTCCCGCCACCTGCGACAAGATCGTCTTCCCTGTCTCGATCCATGACGCGGACAATCGCGGCCAGGCGTTCGGTCAGGTCAGCAACGCTTTCATCCGCGTGGTCAATCAAGCCGATCACCAGGAGCTCGCGCGGTACGACCTCTCCGAGGACGCCTCCACGGAGACCGCGATGATCTTCGGCGAGGTGTACCGCTACGGCGGAGAATGGAAGTTCCGTGCCGTTGGGCAGGGGTACGCGTCAGGTCTGCGGGGCATCGCTCTAGACTTCGGGGTCAATGTTTCGTAAAGCCGGGGACCGGCGCGGGGGAGACCGCTAAACGGGAGCCCGTACACACACGATTGGGTAGCCAGTGCTTCTGAAAACCTTCGGCTGGTCGTTCGCGGTTACCGCGCTCGGCCTGGTCGCGGCGGTGTTCTACGGGGGGTGGACAGGTTTCGGGATCGTGGCGATCCTGTCCATCCTCGAGATCTCGCTGTCCTTCGACAACGCGGTGGTCAACGCCGGGATCCTGAAGAAGATGAGTGCCTTCTGGCAGAAGATCTTCCTCACCATCGGTGTGCTGATCGCCGTCTTCGGCATGCGGCTTGTCTTCCCCGTCGCGATCGTGGCCATCAGCGCCAAGATCGGCCCGATCGAGGCTGTGCGGCTCGCGCTCAACGACAAGGACCAGTACCAGCAGCTGGTGACCGACGCTCACCCGTCGATCGCCGCGTTCGGTGGCATGTTCCTGCTGATGATCTTCCTCGACTTCGTCTTCGAGGACCGTGACATCAAGTGGCTCGGCTGGCTCGAGCGCCCGCTCGCCAAGCTCGGCAAGATCGACATGCTGTCGGTCTGCATCGCGCTGATCGTGCTGATGGTCACCGCGATGACCTTCGCCGCCAATGCCCACCAGCACGGCGGCACACATGTGGACAAGGCGGAGACGGTGCTCCTCTCCGGCGTCGCCGGACTCATCACCTATCTGGTGGTGGGCGGTCTCTCCGGGTTCTTCGAGAACAAACTCGAGGAAGAGGAGGAGCGCGAGCACGAGCAGGAGGAAGAGGCCAAGAAGAGCGGCAAGAAGGTTCCTGCTGTCGTCATGGCGGGCAAGGCCGCGTTCTTCATGTTCCTCTACCTCGAGGTCCTGGACGCGT
The DNA here is from genome assembly GCF_039533825.1 of Streptomyces rectiviolaceus. Classification (NCBI taxonomy): domain Bacteria; kingdom Bacillati; phylum Actinomycetota; class Actinomycetes; order Kitasatosporales; family Streptomycetaceae; genus Streptomyces; species Streptomyces rectiviolaceus. The sequence continues at coordinate 82,880 of NZ_BAAAUG010000041.1, read as the reverse complement.
CGTTCTCCTTCGACGGCGTCATCGGCGCCTTCGCCATCACCAACGACATCGTCCTGATGGCGCTCGGCCTCGGTATCGGCGCGATGTACGTCCGGTCGCTCACCGTCTACCTGGTCCGCCAGGGCACCCTCGACGACTACGTGTACCTGGAGCACGGCGCGCACTACGCGATCGGTGCCCTCGCCGTGATCCTGCTCGTCACCATCCAGTACGAGATCCATGAGGTCATCACCGGCAGCGTCGGCGTCCTCCTGATCGCCTGGTCCTTCTTCTCGTCCGTGCGCCGCAACAAGGCGTTGGCGCGGGCCGAAGGAAACGGCTCGGGCTCGGACGAGAAGTCCGAGGTCGCTTCCGGCGTCTGACCCAGGGTCTGACTCGTTCCCGGCGTGTGACGCGGGGCCGAGTGAGGAACGCTTCTGAACGGGGCGGCCATCGAGGAAGAGTCCTCCTGGCCGCCCCGTGGCATTCACGACGGGCCCATGGGGCCCCGGCAATTTTGGGGGCGGCGATGTCCTTCTGGGACGGCTTATTCCGTGGGCGCGCGATGGACTTCGAGTCGGGCAGCGCCGCGACCAACTCCATCGAACTCACCAAGCGGCACCCGACGGTCTCGCTCAACAAACAGGGCGCGGCCACCGGCAACCTCCGGGTCAACCTCTCCTGGCAGATGCGTACGTCCGACATCATCGGCAAGCCCAAGAGCAGCGGCCTGCTGCGGCACCCTCTGCGGATGTTCCAGCCCGACGTGGTGCAGGCGCACACCCAGGGCGTGGTCAACGTGGACCTCGACCTCGGCTGCCTGTACGAGACGGTGGAGGGCACCAAGGGCGTCGTCCAGCCGCTCGGCAGCTTCTTCGGGAGCCTGAACGCCCCGCCGTACGTGAAGCTCAGCGGCGACGACCGGTTCGGTTCGCCGTCCGGCGAGACGATCTACGTGAACCTCGACCACCGCGAGTCGATCAAGCGGCTGCTGTTCTTCGCGTACATCTACGACCAGACGCCGGCCTTCGACCGTACGCACGCCAAGGTGACGCTCTATCCCAGCAACGGCCCGCGGATCGAGATCGACCTGGACGAGCGCCAGCCGCAGGCCCGCTCCTGTGCCGTGTTCACGCTGGAGAACGTCAAGGGCGAGCTGGTCGTGCGCCGCGAGGTGAAGTTCGTGTACGGCTTCCAGGCCGAGCTCGACCGGCTGTACGGCTGGGGGCTGCAGTGGGGCCGTGGCTACAAGTCGAAGGTCGGCGGCGTCTGAGCGGCCCCGCGCGGCGGCGTCGGAACGGCCCCGTGCGGAGCCCTCACCGCAGGCTCAGCGCGTGGGGCCCTCACCGCAGGCTCAGCGTGCTCCGGGGCGCGGCTCAGGCTCCGGCGTCCTTCGCGCGCTCAGCGTGCCAGGAACTGCGGGCCCTGGGGCGGCAGCCGGAAGTTCGGGTCGGGCATCGCGGCCACGGGCTGCGGATAGCCGTAACTGGGCTGCGGGACCGGTGCCGCATGGGCGGGCGCGTGCTGTGGGTAGCCGTAGGAGGGCTGCGGGGCCGGCTGGTGGCGCGGGGGCTCGGGAGGGTAGCCGTAGGAAGGCTGCGGGGCCGGTGCGGGGAAGGGCTGCGGAGCCGGAGCCTGCGTGGCTGGGGCCGGCATCGGCTGCTGCTGGGGATAGGGCTGCGGGAGCGAGGCTTCGGTCGTCGGCTCGGGCACCGCCTCCGACTCGTCCACGGAGATGCCGAAGTCGCCGGCGAGACCTTCGAGGCCGTTCAGATATCCCTCGCCCAGGGCGCGGAACTTCCAGACGTCACCGCGCCGGTAGAGCTCGCCGCAGATCAGGGCGGTCTCGGCGCCCGTCTGCGGGGTGATGTCGAAGTACGCAAGCGGTTCGCCGTCGCCGATGGTGGCGTCGTACAGCAGGATGCGCAGCGCGCGTACGTTCTCGAAGGCGACGTTGTCGGCGGATGCGACGACCAGGACGCGGCTCACCGCGGGATCCAGGCCCGTCAGATCCGTCTGGACCGTGTCGGTCAGGCCCTCGGAGAGGCCCTGGGCGACGCGCTTCTTGCCGAGCCGCCAGACCTTGCCCGACGGGTGGCGCGGCTGGTTGTAGAAGACAAAGTCCTCGTCGGAGCGCACGCGGCCGTCGGCGCCGAGCAGCAGAGCCGACGCGTCGACGTCCGGGACGCCCTGTCCGGGGGTCCAGCGCAGCACTGCGCGGACGGCCGTGGCTTCGAGCGGGACGTTCGACCCCTTCAACATCGCGTGCGTCATGCGGTCATCCTGCCTTCCCGGTCCTGGACGGGACAACGCGGGGGTGACGGTGTGTGGCCTGTGTGTCTGACATGGCCGGGTTACCTGAATTTCATGCCCATGGGGAACCCTTGACACCCGTCCCTACGTACTATTACCGGCCACATCACGTCGGGTCGCGCCGACGAGTACAGGGGAAATCATGCGTCATTTCGGGCATATAGCCCCAGAGGTACGGCAGCGTCTCTTCCATCGGGAGCCGTGCGCCTTCACCGCGGACTCCTCCCCACGCCTGCTCGCTGCCGCCCTGGGGGCCACGCTCTACAGCCCGGCCACGCGCCCCCGCCTCGCCGACGACATCCTGAAGCAGGCCGGGCGTGGCGTGATCTCGATGGTGCTCTGCCTCGAGGACTCGATCGACGACGCGGAGGTCGTCGGCGCCGAGGAGAACCTGGTCAGGCAGTTCGCCGACCTGGCGGAGCGGGACGGCGCGGAGCCTCCGCTGCTGTTCATCCGGGTCCGGGCCCCCGAGCAGATAGCCGACCTGGCGAAACGCCTCGGAGCCGGCATCCGGCTGTTGTCCGGCTTCGTACTGCCCAAGTTCACCGAGGAGCGCGGCGTCGCCTTCCTGGAGTCGCTCGCCGTGGCGGAGGCCGCGAGCGGCCGTCGCCTCTTCGCGATGCCGGTCCTCGAATCGCCCGAGCTGCTGCACCTGGAGAGCCGCGCGGAAACCCTCGCCGGGATCGCCCGCACCGTCGACAAGTACCGCGAGCGCGTGCTCGCGCTGCGGCTCGGCGTCACCGACTTCTGCTCGGCGTACGGACTGCGCAGACCGCCGCACATGACCGCGTACGACGTCCACATCGTGGCCTCGGTCATCGCCGACGTGGTCAACCACCTCGGCCGGGCCGACGGCACGGGCTTCACCGTGACCGGGCCCGTGTGGGAGTACTTCCGCGTCCAGGAGAGAATGTTCAAGCCGCAGCTGCGCCGGAGCCCCTTCCTGGAGGGCCGGGCGGAGGAGCTGCGGCAGGCGCTCATCGAGCACGACATCGACGGGCTGCTCCGCGAGATCGAGCTGGACCGGGCCAACGGCCTGCTCGGCAAGACCTGCATCCACCCCTCGCACGTCCTGCCCGTGCACGCGCTCTCGGTCGTCAGCCACGAGGAGTTCAGCGACGCCGAGGACATCCTGCGCCCGGAGCGGGGCGGCGGCGGGGTCATGCGCTCGGCGTACACGAACAAGATGAACGAGGTGAAACCGCATCGCGCGTGGGCCGAGCGGACCCTCCAGCGCGCCGAGGTCTTCGGCGTCGCGCGCGAGGACATCGGCTTCGTCGAGCTGCTCACCGCCGGGCTCTCCGACTGACCACCGGCTCCGCCGGGCTTCTTTGGCTTCGGCCCGACTGCAAGGAACGTAAGGACTGTGCGAGGACTGTGAACGACGACGTGGTGTGGTCAGGGACGTGGGTCGCCGAGCGGCTCGGCGTGGAGTTGGCCGGGGACGCGGGGCTGAGCGACCTGCTCGGCCTCGCCCTGCGCCGCAACCCGAAGCGGGCGCACCTCCTGGTGTCGAACGTCCTCGGCAAGCATGTGCCGCAGCGCCCTTCGGTCGTGTACGCGGCCGGGCACGACCTCGGCGTCCGGGCGCGCGCGCTCCTGGGCGACGCGGAGGCGCGGCGCGCCGTCGTCCTCGGGTACGCCGAGACGGCGACCGGCCTCGGCCACTGCGTCGCGGACGGCATCGGCCTCGCGCCCTACCTCCACTCCACGCGCCGCCCGGTCGACGGCGTGCGCAGGGCGGGCGGCTTCGAGGAGTCCCACTCGCACGCGACCTCGCATCTGCTGCTCCCCGAGGACCCCAGGCTCCTCACCAGGGACGGCCCGCTGGTCCTCGTCGACGACGAGTTCTCCACCGGGAACACGGTCCTCAACACCATCCGCGCACTGCACGAGCTGTTCCCGCGCGAGCGGTACGTCATCGTGGCCCTCGTCGACATGCGCTCCCCGCAGGACCAGGGCCGCCTGGCCGACTTCGCCCGGGAGATCGGCGCGCGCGTCGACCTGATCACGATGGCGTCCGGCACGGTGAGCCTGCCGGACGGGGTCCTGGAGAAGGGACAGGCGCTGGTCGAGGAGTACGAGGCTTCGTACGACGCTTCGGCGCTCCCCGCCCCGCGCCGGGAGGCCGGCTCTGTCACCCGGGTCGACATCGGCTGGCCCGCCGGAGTGCCGGACGGCGGGCGCCACGGCTTCGCGCCCGAGCACCGGGCGGCGCTGGACGCCGCGCTGCCCGGGATGGCCGGGCGGATCGCGGAGGTGCTGCTTCCGGACGCACCGGGTCCCGCCCGCGTCCGAGCCCGCGCCCGCGTTCTCGTACTCGGCTTCGAGGAGCTGATGTACGCGCCGCTGGCCCTCGGAGCGGCCCTGGAGGAGCGGCTCGGCGGCGACACCGAGGTCCGCTACTCCACCACCACTCGCTCGCCCGTCCTCGCCGTCGACGACCCCGGCTACGCCATCCGCAGCCGCCTCGTCTTCCCCGCGCACGACGCGCCCGCCGACGGACCCGGCGAGAGGTACGCGTACAACGTCGCGGGCGGTGACTTCGACGCGATCGTCATCGTGGTCGACTCCGCCGGCGACCGCCCCGAACTCCACGCCCCCGACGGCCTGTTGGCGCAGCTCGCCGCGCACACCCCGCGGGTGCTGCTCGCCGTCGTGCCCTCGTACGTCCCCGAAAGGCCCTCCATGCTGCCCGAGCCCCTCCGCGGCCCCGACTTCTCCTCGTACGCGGCCGAAGACGTCGGCTGGCTGCTCCAGGACCTCTCGGACGTGCGGCTCGAGGCGCCCACCGAGGAGCGCGAGGAGGCGATACAGAGCGGTGGCGCGCACTACGCCGAGTCGCTGCCGGTCGAGTACCAGCCGAGCCCGCAGTACCAAGAGCTGTTCCGTGCGGCGCTCGGCACCTCCGCCGCCCGCATCGCGCAGGCCGTCGGCACCGTCACCGAGACCGTGCTCGCCGAGCGGTCGCCCCGCCCCGTCCTCGTCTCCCTTGCCCGCGCGGGCACGCCCGTCGGCGTGCTGATGCGGCGCTGGGCGCAGCACCGGCACGGCCTCGACCTGCCGCACTACGCGGTGTCGATCGTGCGCGGCCGCGGCATCGACGCCAACGCGCTGCGGTGGCTCGCCGCCCACCACGACACGGCCGACGTCGTCTTCGTCGACGGTTGGACGGGCAAGGGCGCGATCACCCGCGAACTCGCCGACGCAGTAAGGGAGTTCGAGGCATCAGGTGGCCCCGCGGGCTTCAACCCGGAGATCGCCGTGCTCGCCGACCCCGGCTCCTGCGTCCGCACCTACGGCACCCGCGAGGACTTCCTCATCCCGTCGGCCTGCCTCAACTCGACGGTGTCCGGCCTGATATCGCGCACCGTCCTGCGCGCGGATCTGGTCGGACCCGATGACTTCCACGGCGCGAAGTTCTACCGCGAGCTCGCCGACGGCGACGTGTCCCTCGACTTCCTCGACGCCATCGCGGCGCGCTTCGACGAGGTGGCCGACGCCGTCGACGCCCAGGCCAAGGAGCTGCTCTCGGCCGACAGGGCCCCGACCTGGGAGGGCTGGGCAGCCGTCGAGCGGATCAGCGAGGAGTACGGCATCCACGACGTGAACCTGGTCAAGCCGGGCGTCGGCGAGACGACGCGCGTCCTGCTGCGCCGCGTTCCCTGGAAGATCCTGGCGCGCGCGGGGGCGGGGGCCGACCTCGATCACGTACGACTCCTCGCGGAGCAGCGCGGCGTACCGGTCGAGGAAGTGGACGAACTCCCTTACACGTGCGTCGGCTTGATCCACCCTCAGTTCACGCGCGGAGCCACCGGCACGGACGGCAAGGCGGTGGCCTCCAAGTGAGCGCACATGGGAGCACGCCCCGCACGGTCCTCGTCGCCAGCGACCTCGACCGCACCCTCATCTACTCCGCCGCCGCCCTCGGCCTGACCATGCCCGACGCCGACGCGCCGCGCCTGCTCTGCGTCGAGGTGTACGAGAGCAAGCCGCTGTCGTACGTCACCGAGACCGCGGCCGGGCTCCTCGACGAGGTGGGCCGCGGCACGGTCTTCGTGCCGACGACCACGCGGACGCGCGAGCAGTACGGCCGCATCCATCTGCCCGGCCCCGCACCGAAGTTCGCGATCTGCGCCAATGGAGGGCACCTGCTGGTCGACGGAGTGTCCGACCCCGCGTGGCGGGCGGGCGTCGACCGGCGCCTCGCCGCCGAGTGCGCCTCGCTCGACGAGGTCCGCGCGCACATGGTGCGCACCGCCGACCCGGCCTGGCTCCTGAAGGAGCGGGTGGCCGAGGATCTCTTCGCCTATCTGGTCGTCGAGCGTTCCCTGCTGCCGGAAGGGTGGGTCAAGGAGCTCGCCGTGTGGGCGGAGGGCCGGGGCTGGACCGTCTCGCTGCAGGGCCGCAAGATCTACGCCGTGCCGAAGCCGCTGACCAAGAGCGCCGCGGTGCACGAGGTGGCACGCCGTATCGACGCGGACGAGATCCTCGCCGCCGGTGACTCGCTCCTCGACGCCGATCTGCTGCTCGCCGCCGACCGCTCGTGGCGGCCGGGCCACGGCGAGCTTGCGGACACGGGCTGGACGGCGCCGGGGCTCACGGTGCTGCCGGAGCGGGGTGTCGCGGCGGGGGAGGAGATCCTGCGGGGGTTCCTGCGCCATGGGTCGGCCCGCTCCTGACCTCTGGCAGGTCCGCTGCCGTTAGCCTTGGCCCATGCCCCGATACGAGTACCGCTGCCGCTCCTGTGGCGACACCTTTGAGCTGAGCCGCCCGATGGCCGAGTCCGCCGCCCCCGCGGCCTGCCCCGCCGGGCACGAGGACACGGTGAAGCTGCTGTCGACGGTGGCCGTCGGGGGTTCCTCCTCGGCGCCTGCCCCACGCGGCGGCGGTGGCGGAGGCGGCTGCTGTGGCGGGGGTTGCTGCGGCTAGCAGTTGTGGTGCGGTACCGCGCCCCGGCAGGGAACATCACCCCACGCCCGGCGGAGCCACGCCCAGCGGAGCCACGCCCGGCGGAGCGCTAACGCACCACGGTCCCGGGCCCCGCTCCCAGCAGCCCGAGCTCCGCCCGCGTGGGCGCTCCCTCCCAGTCCCCGTGCGACGCCACGGCGAAGGCCCCCGTCGTCACGGCCCGGTCGAGGCGCCCCGCCACGTCGTCCCCGTCGAGCAGCGCCGAAAGATACCCGGCGACGAACGCGTCCCCCGCACCCACGGCGTCCACCGCCCGCACCGGGCGCGCCGGAGCGTACAGCTCGCCGTCGCCGGTGTACGCGGTGGCACCGTCGGCGCCGAGCTTGACCACGACCTCGCGGACGCCCTGCGCGAGGAGCGCCTTGGCCAGGGCGTGGGCTTCACCGGCGGCTGTCGTCTCCGGTACGCACAGCGGCAGTTCGTCGTCCGACGCGATGAGGACATCGACGTACGGGATCCAGGAACGCATGACCGCGGCGGACTCCTCGTCGCTCCACAGCCGGGAGCGGAAGTTGACGTCGAGGCAGACCGTCGTGCCGTGCTCCCGGGCCAGTTGGAGGGCGCGCCGGCACGCGTCGAGGGCGGAAGGGCCCAGCGCCGGGGTGATGCCGGTGAGGTGCAGGACGCGAGGTGCGCCGGGAGAGGCGAATGCGTGCTCGACCGAGGCCGCCGTGAGGCGTGAACCGGCGGAGCCCGCACGGTAGTAGTGCACGCGGGTCACTTCGGGCAGCCGCGGCTCGAAGAGGATGAGACCCGTGGGCGCGTCCGGATCGCGGGTCGCGCCGCTGACGTCGACGCCCTCGGCACGCAGCGTGCGAAGGACCAGCTCGCCCGCCTCGTCGTCGCCGACGGCGCCCGCCCACCGCGTCGGGTGGCCCAGACGCGCGAGGCCGATGGCGACGTTCGACTCGGCGCCCGCGACGGACACGTCCATCGAACCGCCCAGCTTGAGCGGGCCGCTGCCGCGCAGGGCGACCATGGTCTCGCCCAGGGTGAGGACGTCGGTGGCGGTCCCAGGGGTAGTGGCGCTCATCGTCCGGCCCCCGCGGCTGCCCCCGCGACCGTTACGAACTCCGCCGCGCGCTTGCGCAGCGCGTTCAGGTCCCCGCCGTCCGCCGCGTCCCCGACGAGCGGGGAGCCGACGCCCACGGCGACCGCGCCGAGCGCCAAGTACTCCTCGGCGGCGGCAGCGTCCACGCCGCCCACCGGTACGAAGGGCAGGTCGGGGAAGGGGGCCCGCAGCGCCTTGAGATACGCGGGTCCGCCCATCGCCGAAGCGGGGAAGATCTTCAGCGCGGTGGCTCCGGCGGCGCTCGCCGCGATCACGTCGGTGGGGGTCAACACCCCGGCGGCGACCGGGAGTTCACACCGCAGGGCCTCGTCCACGCCGGCCCCGAGGCCCGGCGTCACGATGAGGTTGGCCCCCGCGTCCGCGGCTCGTCGCGCGTCGTCCGCGGTCAGGACCGTGCCCGCGCCCAGCCAGGCGTCGTCGCCCAGTTCGGCGCGCACCCGGCGCAGGACGCCCAACGCGTCGGCGCCGCTGAGGGAGACCTCGACGAGCGGGACACCGGACTCGACGAGCGCCATGACCGTCCGGAAGGAGGCCTCCGCGTCGGTGCCGCGGACGATGGCGACCAGGCGCCGGGTCCGCAGGGCTGTACTGAAGGCAGTGGTGAGGTCCGACATGCCCCAAGGCTCGCACAGGGCGTTCAGCCTGCCTGCTCAGGGTGGTGGGCCCCGTTTCCCTTCCCGTTCCCGTTCCCGTGCCCCCGCCCGCGCCCGGCGTGCCGCACCTGCTCGGGGTGGCGTGCCTGCCAGTACGGGTTGTCGTGCGGCAGGGCCGAGCCGACCCTCCCGTACATCCCGAAGACCATCAGCATGACGCCCACGACGAAGCTGAACAGGACGTTCTGGATGCGGAAGGCGAGGAAGTTGAAGCTGGAGTCCAGCAGGGCGAGATTGACGAAGCCGCTGAGGACGAAGAGGCAGCCCAGGACCATGTTGAGCGTCGAGGCGAAGTTGCCGCCGATCACCATGCCGACGAACAGGAGCAGTCCGACGCAGATCGACAGGACGCTGAGCGCGCCGTTGGTGTTCAGACCGGCGACGGTGTCGCCCCCGGTGTCGAAGAAGCCGACCTTGTCGATCAGGCCGAGGATGCCGAACGCGAGCAGGACGAGCCCCATCAGACCCGCGCCGACGCGGTAGATCGTGCTGAGGTGGTGGTCGACGGGAAGGTGTTCGTTCAGCGTGACGTGCCGCCTGGGCCGCTTCGCCCCTGGGTGAAGTACATGCGTGGCCATGTCCGCCTCCCTTGGTGCGCGCGGAGGCCGCTTCTGTACGTTGCTGCTGCGACGCCGGTGACGTCGGTCTGCGTACGGTGACGTCGGCGTACGTAACTCCAGGATCCGCCCGCGGGCCGCGGACCGCCAGCAGACGGGGCCGGAACCCGGCGGTCCCTGGGCGCGGCGGCCCCCTAGGCCCCCTGCCCCCGCTCCTCCCGGATCTGCGTGACCACGCGCGCCACCGCCTGCCGCACGGCCTCGGTCTCGGTCAGGAAGTGCCAGTAGTCCGGGTGGCGCCCCTCCAGGGAGGCCACCGCGCGGTCCAGGCGGGCCACGGACTCGTCGAGCGGGCGGGCGTGCCGCTGCTCCGGGGTCTGGCGGCCCGCCATGGCGAGGCGCTGGGCGTCGCGGATCGCGAAGCGGGTGCGCTCGATCTCGTGCTGGGGGTCCTTCGCCACCGCGTTGAGCCGCTGCAGCCGGTCGCCGGCGGCCGAGACCGCCTCGTCCGTCGAGTTCAGCAGGGCGCGGACCGTCGAGAGCAGGGAGGTGGCGTCAGGCCAGCGCTGCTCCTCGCGCGCCTGCCGGGCCTCCTTCAGCTTGACCTCGGCCTGCCGTACGTTCTCCGCGGTCTGGTCCGGCACGCGCTGCAGGTCCTGCCAGCAGGCTGCCGTGAACCGCCGCCGCAGTTCGCTGAGGACCGGGTCGACCTGGCCGCTGCGGGTGGTGAGCGCCTGCGCGCGCGTACGCAGCGACACAAGACGGCGGTCTATCTCGGCGGCACGCTCGGGCAGCCGTTCGGCCTCGGCGCGCACGGCCTCGGCGTCCCGCAGGACGCGGTCGGCGCGCTGCAGCGTTTCCGGCACGCCGTGCTGGCCCGCCCCTTGATTGAGCTTGGTCAGCTCGGGCCCGAGGGCCGCCAGGCGTGCGGCGAGGTCATCGGCCTTGAGCCCGGCCCCTCGTACGGCATCGAGGGCGTTGCTGGCGGCGAGGAGGGTCTGGCGGGCTCGCTCGACGGCCGGGGCGAGCCGGGCGAGCTGCGTCTCCGCCTTGTCGAGCAGCGGCCCGAGCCCCTGCTGGAACCGGTCAAGGTCCTGCTTGGCCTTGTCCAGCTCGCCCTTGGCCTCGGTGAGCTCGGTGCGTGCGCGGGCGGCGACGGAGGCCTCTAGATCATCACGGTCGAGATCGTGCGCGTCGACAGCGCTGATGTACTGACGGCTGGCCTCGTCGATCCGCCGCCCGATGGCCTCGAAATCCGAGACCGCCCGCTGCGCGGCGGGCGTGGAGTCGACGGCGACGATGGTCTCGATGGAGATCCGCAGATCCCGCTGGGCGGTGTCCAGTTCGTAGAACGCGGCCGCCGCCGCGTCCTTCGCGGCCTGGGCGTCGGCCCGCACGCTCTCCCCGCGCCCGCCGAACCACCGCCGGGTGCCGCCGCCCGCGAAGGCGGCGGGGAGGGTGAGGGCGAGGAGGGGGAGGGGCAGAAGGGCGAGCGCCACGGCATCACGGAGGGGGCTTCGACGGTCCTGGCGGTGGTCCGGGCCGGAACGCGGCCGCACGCTCCCGCAGCGACGTACATCCTCATCCGGCACCACTGACGTACTCGACTTGCTCGACGTGTCCGGTGTGTACGGCTGCGAAGGTGTCGCCGTCACTATCCCTCTCCCGTGCTGTCATCCGCCTTGCCCGGTGTCACATTCTCCCACCGGTTAATGACGAACACACGGGCCTGTTAGTTCGCGCTGCGCACCGTGACTTTGCCGTCTTCGCTGCGGGCGGACACCAGGTGCGGACTACCACTGTCGCGGGGAACGGAAACATCCACGGCCCCGTCGGCCGTCCTGGTCGCCACGTCGTACGAGACGTCGCGGCCGCCCCTCTTCTTCGGTACCTCGATGGTGACGGCTCCGTCCGCGCTGCGTGCCTCGACTCGATCGGGCACGGAGGCCAGCTCGAGCCGTACGGCGCCGTCCTTGGAGGTCGCACGGACGCGCTCCGACCGGACGCCGGTCGCATTCACCGCTCCGTCGCCGCTGTCCAGCCTCAGCGGCCCGGTGGAGTCCTTGACGGTGACGGAGCCGTCCTTGGTGCGAATGGAGAGCGGTTCTAGCATGCCACTGGCGCTCACACGCCCATCACCGTTCACCACCTTCAGGGCCACCCCACGGGGCACCTCGATGCGGTGCTTGGCCGAGCAGTCGACGAAGACACCGGAGCACTTCATGCGCAGGGTCAGCCGGTCCCCGTCCACGGCCCAGGTCACCTTGGTGTCCCCGCCGAGCGCACTTGCCCCTTCGAACCACCGCGTCACCTTGACCTCTGAGCTGCCCGACTCCCCGGTGACGAACTCCAGCGCGGAGTCATCGGAGTCGACGGTCAAGGTCTTCCCCTCCAACGCGAACGCCCGCCGCTCCGGATCCGAGTCGTCATCGGCACTGGCCCCGCAGGCACCGGCGAGAAGAACGACGGCGACGGCGCCACTGGCGGCGGCGAGGACGCGGAGGCCGCGGGGGCGGCGGGCGGTGCGGTCGGCCCGGACGGAATCCACGGAATCGATGGAATCGACGGAACGGACGGTCATGAAGATCTCCCCCTGAGCGGCTGTGGCAGGCAGTCCACGCCACGACTACAACTTCCCCGGGCGCCCTACGACCGTACGAACGAACCCCGCCCCACGGGATCCGGCACACTCCCGGATCGGGGGTGGGGTTAACCCCCTCCCTGGCCACCCCCATACGGGTTTGCAGGCCGGGGCCACAGGCAGGGTAGGCTGTCGAAACATCCCGGGCGCGTAGCTCAGCGGTAGAGCGCTGCCCTTACAAGGCAGATGTCGGCGGTTCGAAACCGTCCGCGCCCACCAGTGCGAAGACCCCCAGCCGATCATGGCTGGGGGTCTTTGACATCCGGATCTGACATCAGCGGCCATGGTCATCCACGGTCGATCCGCCGTTTGAGCATCCGGTCCATGTGACTGACTGCCTCGCGCTGCGTGTCCTGCACGACGTGCGTGTAGACGTTCATCGTCACGGCGACTCGCAGGCAACCCCATCAAGGTTACGGTCAAGCTCGGGGCGGTAACCCGGCTCCCCCGCGATCAACGGCGCCGCACCGGCAGCCCGTGCCTCGGCGCAGTTCTCGTAGTAGACGTCCGGAGCTGCTGACGACTCGGGGCTCGGCGGGGGCTCCGGCGCCTCTGTCTCCGTGGCCGTCTCCGCCGGACGCGGCGGCGGTGTGACGCTCTCACTGAGTGACGGTGACGGTTCAGCAGGCGTTGGGCTCGACAGCGAGGGGCTAGGGGTGGGGGAAGCGCTGGTTGTGACCGGCGCCTGCGGCTCATCCGCCCCATGTCCGCAAGAAGACAGGATCGCCCCCAAGACGAGTAGCCCGACTGCCACGGCAACCACAGCGGCAACGATCCGACCCAGCAGGCCCATGCCAGCCCAGCACCGCCGCGCACGCCACACCAGCCCCCGCCGCTGCTGTCCGCCGCTACCGGCCATGGCCGCTTCCGATCACCACACCAGTGCAGCACGCGCCCACACCGGCCGCATGGTGTCGCAGATCATCCGGCCCGGCCACCTCACCGCCCACCAGACCGCGACCGTCCTCGGCGTCAGCCTCGACGGCGTCCGCCAGCTCGTCCGCCGCGGTCAGCTCACCCGATCCGGCGGCAGCCCACGACAGCCCTGGTTCAAGGTCCAAGACGTCGCAGCCCTTGACGCCAAGCGCCGCACCCGCGCCGCCACTTGACGCGCAGGTCAGAGCGGTGTCACGATCCCGGTGTACAACTGTGCCCTCAACCGGCACCACAGACGCACGCGAAGCCCCGGACCGGACACCCGGCTGGGGCTTCGTCGTTTCACGGGTTCGGCGAGGGCGATGACTGGTTCCCCTGCATCTCGAGCGCGGCGGTGCTCTCCATGAAAACCCGGACCGAACGAACACGCTCGGACATCTGCCGCTTATGTGCCCACTCCTTTATCACCGAGCGGACCAAGGGAGCCTCTGCCACCATCAGGAACCCCAGGAACAAGACTCCAAAACAGAACCGCGCGAGCTGTGGCGCCGAATCCGGGTCCGGCGCCGCCAGCCAGTCGAGCGACAGCACGAACGCAACCAAGAGAGCCATCGACAGCGCGAACCAGACGACGTACAGAAACGACTGGACCGACTTCCTCCACTTGTCCTGGGCCCCTGGCTGAAGCTTCCTTCGCTGGATCTCTTGCCGCACCCACAAGGGTTGAGACTCGCCAAGACCCTCAACCAACTCGACGCTCGCAGAGGCAGCATGCAGTTCCGCCTTCCAAGCCTCCTGCTCAGCAACGCCTAGCGCAGCCAACTCCACTGACCCGACGAGGATCAGCACTGGCGCGACAGTGGCCACGGCGGCTGCAAACGGCTCAGTCATGATCACCGCGTCAGGATCCCAAACTGTGAGCCCATGAGCACGGAGGCGAGCAGCCATGGCCGGTCGCGTCGAACTCACTCAATACGACTACCGCAGGATGCGGCCCGCATCCTCGCCGTCCGACGTATGCATCGTCTGCGGCCACGGTGCAGCAGACGCCGTCGACCACATCCACCCCGTCAGCAAGGGCGGCGCCAAGCGCACTCTCCCTGGCCACCGGGTCGGCGTACCGTGGCCCCGTGGCAAACGACGACCTGGGGCGAACTCTCCGACGCCTGCGCCGCCTGGCCTCCCTGACTCAAGAGGAATTGGCCGAGCGGTCCGACGTGTCCGTAGACGTGATCCGGCAGCTTGAGCAGGGACGGAAGCACTCGGCTCGCCTGCCCACGCTTCATGCCCTAGCGAACGGTCTCGGCGTAGAGCTGACGACCCTCCTGGGCGACCCTCCCGCCGTCTCGACGGGAGAGAACGATGGCCCCCGATTCGTGGCCGTGCGACGCGCCATCATGCCCGCGCTCTGGGTGGCCGAGCCCAAAACCCCAGGACCCGACTTCTCACTGCCCGACCTGCGTGAGCAGATCGCAGAGGGCTGGACGCAGTACCACGCCGCCGAGTTCGACACCGTGATGAAGACGCTGCCCGACATGATCTCGGACGCGCGCGCCGCCACGGCAGCGCCCGACAGCACAGACCAGGGCACCGGATTCGCAGCGCTGGGCAAGGTTCTCCAGCTGGCGGGGCACGTTGCCGTGCGGATGGGGAAAACCGACCTCGCCCTGATCGGGCTGGAACGGGCCATAGAAGCGGCGGGCCGATCGTCTGACCCCCTGCTCCCCGCCATGATCGTCAACTCTGTTGCGTGGACGTACCAGCGGCAGGGCCGCCTCGGCGACGCCCTGAGTATCGCCCTGCACGCCGCCGCCGATATCAAGGACAACGGGCACACCGGCACCGCCGATGGCCTGAAGGTCTGGGGGGCGTTGACGATGTCCGCAGCCACGTCGGCCGCGCGCAGCAACGACTATGAGCGGGCCGCCTCGCTGATGGAGCACGCCGAGAAGGAAGCCGCCCGGGTGGCCAAGCTGCCTCAGGGCAGCGACAGTCGGATGGTCAGCGTCTTCAGTCCCTCCTCGGTGCGCATCGAGCGCGTCCGCCTGGCCGTGCAGTACGGGCATCCCGAGGAGGCCCTGACCCTGGCGAAGGGGATGCGACTAAGCAAGGACACCCCGCCGTCATGGCGGACGTGGCTGCTGCTGGACGTAGCCCGAGCCCATACAGATCTGAGCGACGCGGCGGGGGCGGTGAAAGCTCTGGAGTCCCTGCGGCGTGTGGCGCCGACGTGGATGCAGCACCACACCTTGGCCGTGGCCATCGTGCGCGACCTGTGGGCGCTCCCCAACCATCCTCCGGGGCTGCGGTCGTTGGCCGAGTTTCTGGGGGTCGGCGAATAGCGTCGGAAAAGTATGACGCTACATCCCTGTCACGCTGTGTAGCGCACCGATTCCATGAGTCGTACAGCGCCCCGGCGACCGTGCAACCGGCCCCGGGGCATGGCCGACTGAGATGGAGTCGACATGGGCGAGATTACGGGCCCAGGGCCAGGCGCGAGAAGCGGAGTAGGAAGCACGCTCGAGGCGCCGCCCGTGCAACTGCCCGACCCCGGTGGCCTCTCGGGGCAGCAGGTACGCGGCCGAGCCTGCGTGTGGTGCGCTGTCGCCCTCAGAAACTCGACCGCCGTCGACCTCGGCGTGCGGGAGGTAGACGCGCACGGATCGTCCGCCAGCTGGTTCCCCCGCGGCTGCCGCCCCTGCGCCATCCTCAACGCGCACAAGGCCGTCCTCGACCACTCACAAGGGTGCCTGCGGTGCTACGACAACCCCGCCCGCTGCGCCGAAGGCCAAGCCCTGCGGCAGAAGCTGCGCGAGGTGCGGGGATGAGCGAGGGCACTCGGTTCTGCGGACACTGCGATCAGCCGATCACCCAGGGCCAGAAGGTCAGAACCTTCGCGAAGGTCTCCATCTCGGCTGGCGGCATCACGATCCGGCTGCACGAGAGGTGCGCGGAGCGGGCGGCCTACGTCCGGCGCTTACCTCGATAGTCCCCTGTGCCGTGGCCACGTCGGACAGCCCACGGCACGGGAAGGGGCGGCCCGCCCGTTTGTGAGCCTCGTTGGCGGGCGGGCCGCTCATCACTCTCCCGCCAGCCCCGTACCCCGTAGCTCTTGGGGCGGGCGGGGCCAGCGCTCCCAAGCGGGGGCACACGTCCACACCAGGAGGAAGACGTGACCGTAGCGTTAGAGCATTCCGCCGCAACCCGCACCCGCGAGCCGCAAGAGCTGCTCAACGCGGTCGCTCCGCACATCACGGAACTGACCGTCAACATCTTCGACTCCGGCATGACCATCTGGGACCGCGAGATCGCGCTACTCCTGCGAGATCACACGATGGTCCGCGACATGGCCGAGCGGATCCTCGGCAACGCAGTCATGTACGTCATGGGCTCAATCGAAAACCAGGACGTACACCTCGGCGTAGGCAAGCTCGTCGACATCGGCGTTCACCAGCTCATCCTCGACACACCCGTGTGGTGGGGCATCTGCCGTCTCTACAACGGCGGCCGGTTCAAGCACCACGCCCCGTTCATCGAGCGCCGCCGCGACGGTTTGTGCCTGCGCACCGGCGACTTCCTGAAGACCCAGGGCTGGGCGATCGACGAGGAACTGTGGGCCATCGATGGCGCCGACTGCTCCCCGTGCGACGACAAGGTCCCCGACAGCCACTGAGCCCGCTACAGTCGCCCCCGTCCTCACGGCTCCCGAGGGCGGGGGCTCCCGCATCCCGACGACCAGAGGAACAGCTGTGCCCGTACCCCACGACATCCCCGCCGAGACCGAACTCTGGGACACCTTCGCCGAGTCCGCGTTCAAGTCTGACGCAGAGCCCTCGTTCTGCTGGACGCAGTACGCCGGACACGGCCCCGGCACCGAACTGCTGGGCACTCCAGAGTCCGTGCTGGAGATCGGCTGCGGAACCGGCCGTGCCCTCGCCCACCTCGCCGAGCAGGGCGTCAAGGCCACCGGGGTCGACCTGTCGCCGCGCATGGTGGAGCTCGCCGGTGAGCGGTGGGCGCCCCTCGGGGTACGGATCGAGCAAGGGGAGATTCTCGACTGGCTCGCTGCCGATGAGAGCCGGTACGAAGCCGTGTACTCCATCTTCGGCGCGGCCTGGTTCACCGACCCGTCCCGTCTCTTCCCCCTAGTCCGTGAGCGTCTGGTTCCGGGGGGCGTCTTTGTGTTCTCTCAGCCGCCAGCCATCCCGGGCGCCTACGGGCCGCAGGGCATGTACAAGGGCGGTTTCGCGGGGAGGGCGATGTTCACCTACCGCTACAGCTACAAGCCGGCGGTGTGGGAGCGGCATCTGCTTCGGGCTGGCTTCGCTGCTGTCGAGGCGACGGTGGTGGAAGCGCCGAAGGCTGGACACATCGGCACCCTCATCGTCCAGGCCCGCGCCTGACCGGGCCCCGCTTGGCCCCGGCCGGGTATCGCTCGGCCGGGGCCGCTCCATGTCTCGACCGACTACCTGCGCGGCACACTGCTCTCGCAGACCTGGCAACGGGGCCCAGGAAGGAACGGCAGTCTCCAGCCCGTATCCGGGATGACCGTGTACGCCGATGCCACCTCGTGCGGGAGCTGCTGCGCATCGACGTCGTAAGCGTGCACCACCGCACCTGGCTTTCGATCTGCACGGTGATCGTCCGCTTCGCTCACTTCTATCGCAATCTTCCAGTTCGTCATGCGGTGAGTATGGGCTTGTCTGCCCCGCTCGCACCAGAAATCGCAGCTACTGATTGTGACCACACCCCAGAGGCGTTATGGGTGCAAGTTGGGGTTGGCCCACACGCAGCTCCATGTCTGGTGCCCCCTAGTGCGTGTACGCACGATGCGAGACAATGGAGTTGCGCCTGTTCAGCCCCCTCATAGCAGGGGGCTGTTGCGTGAGCGATGCGTGAGCGGAGGCCCCGTCGGGGCCCGGGACTCCCGGAGGTGGCGGGAGCGAGAGATGTCTCTGACCAGCACACGCCAGGATGACCGGAGTGTGTCAGAGCGAGCCCGAGGGACACCTCTGGTCTTACAAGGCAGATGTCGGCGGTTCGAAACCGTCCGCGCCCACCAGTGCGAAGACCCCCAGTCGATCATGGCTGGGGGTCTTCGCGGTTCAAGGGCCCGCTTGGATGTACCGAGGTGACGATCACTCCGCTGAGCTGGGGTTTTTGCGCTGGTTGGCGTTGAAGCGCGCCTTCTTCTGACGATTCCCGCACGTGTTCATGTCGCACCATTTGCGGGTGCGACTCTGGCTGGTGTCGAAGA
>NZ_BAAAUG010000041.1:51116-64512 GCF_039533825.1 Streptomyces rectiviolaceus | reverse complement strand
CGCCTGCGATGACGCTGATCGCGTCGGTGGCGATCACGCTGAGGGCGTCTTCCACGCAGGAAGCCGAGCTGAGCCGCCATCGCCGCTCACCCTCGGGCGTCAGGATCGCCGCGGCCCGACCCTGGGCGCTGCGGTCATTGATGACTTGGACAGCGGACGCGGGGAGAGCGTCCTGGATCGCGGCCGCTGTCGCGGCGGCGTGAATCGACTCCCTCAGTTCCCGGGCGAGGTCGAGCTGGGCAGTGGTGCAGGAGTCCACGGCGAGGCCGTTCACTGCCAGCCAGTCGACGAGTCGGTGCGGCGTGGGAATGCGCTCCACGGCGTCGCCATGACGCTCCGACAGAGTCCCCGTGAAGCTGGTCGCCAGCACATTGCCGAGGCGGAAGTCAGGGAACCCGGTACGCATGGAACCACCTTAGCCGGTTGCGGCGTGGCTCGGAGGACTGCTAGAACCGTCTTAGCCGGTTCGCGAGAGGTCGTAGCCGGTTCCACGATGGCCAGGAGGTCTCATGCCCCGTCCGACCAGCGACGTGCAAGCATTTGAAGCCCACGCGACCGACGCCGACCTCGACGATCTGCGCGCGCGACTGGCCGCGGCGCGGCTGCCGGAGGCTGAGACGGTCCATCGCGCCGCGCCCGACCCTCGCCGATGGGAGCAGGGCGTTCCGCTCGCCGACCTCGTCGATGTCGTGAACTACTGGCGCACCGGGTACAACTGGCGGTCGTTCGAAGAGCGCCTTAACCGGATCGGCCAGTTCCGCACGACGATTGATGATCTGGGAATCCACTTCCTGCACCGCCGATCCGCGCGCGCGGATGCCACTCCTCTGCTCTTGACGCACGGCTGGCCGGACAGCATTGCTCGGTTCATCGATGTGGTGGACGAGTTGGCAGATCCGAAAGAGGCAGATGCGCCTGCGTTCCACGTCGTGGTCCCGTCGCTTCCCGGCTTTGGTTACAGCGACAAGCCGGCCACCACCGGGTGGGGGACCGAAAAGATCGCGGCCGCATGGGTGGAACTGATGGGAAGGCTCGGCTACAGCAAGTTCCTGGCCCACGGCGGCGACTGGGGAGGCAATATCACCACGGTCCTCGGTGGCAGGTTCCCGGCGCACGTTCTCGGCATCCACACGACGTTCGCGGAGGCGCCGCCCGGGATGACAACGGACGGGCTGACGGCGGTCGAGCGCAAGTGGACCGAGGAAACCCGCGATTTCTGGCGCCACCGCGCGGCGTACGCGAAGCAGCAGGCGACCCGACCGCAGACCATCGGCTACTCGCTCGTCGACTCACCGGTCGGGCTTCTTGCCTGGATCCTCGACAAGTTCGCCGAGTGGTCAGACACCGAAGACAGCCCGTTCGAGACGATTTCCATGGACCGCGTTCTCGACGACGTCACCCTGTACTGGCTGACGCG
Organism: Streptomyces rectiviolaceus; assembly: GCF_039533825.1. NCBI lineage: Bacteria > Bacillati > Actinomycetota > Actinomycetes > Kitasatosporales > Streptomycetaceae > Streptomyces > Streptomyces rectiviolaceus. The sequence goes on along the minus strand of NZ_BAAAUG010000041.1, from coordinate 63,095 downwards.
GACCGGCGCATCGGCGGCCCGCATCTACTACGAGAGCCACAACTCGCTGGACCCCGAACTTCGGGTCGACGTCCCGTCAGCACTCACCATGTATCCCCGCGACGTCGAGAAGTGTCCGCGCCCCTGGGCACAGGAGCGGTACCGGCAGATCGTCCGATGGCGGACGCCCGAAGTCGGGGGACATTTCCCGTCGCTGGAGGTTCCCGCGTATTTCGTCAAGGACCTGCAAGAGGGCCTCGCGGCAGTGCTGGCCGCCCATCGGTGAATACGGCTGGGTCAGCCGCGCGAGCCGATACGGCCGCGCACCGCGTATGTGCCGGTGATGGCCGCAGCCATCCAGAAGCATGCCCCCGACACGGCGATAGCGGCCGGTGCGCCAAGGAGCAAGGCAAGTACACAAACGGCAGCGAAGATGATGACGCCGCAGGCTATCGATGTCGGGTCACGCCGTACAGGTGTTACCGGTCTGCCCGTGAACATCATGAGCCCCGCCGACAGGAGCACCATCAGGGCTCCGCTGTAGATGAGCCATGTGCTGCTCAAAGCCGTTCTCCGCTCGTGTAGCTGGTGTTACTACGTGCAGTATCCGCCGGAGCGTCGGCCGGGGACGAATATGGCTGCCGCGAACGAATCGATCGGGTGGTCGGCCAGAACCTTGGGGATTGCGGGAGAGTTGGGGAATCCGGCTGGGGTCGTGTGGGTGTCCGGTCTGTGGATGCTCCGGGCGTGCGACCGTCGTGCTGCCGTTGGGCCCTGCCGGAAGGGATTTACCTCGTGAAGATCGCCAAGGCCGCTGCTGGTGTCGTCGGTGTCGGGATCGCTCTGGGGGCCGTTTCTCCCGCGTTCGCCGCGCCGCAGCCGCCCGCCGGTGGTGGCACGCAGATGCTCGACTCCGCCTTGAAGACGACGCAGGACCTGAAGGACCCCCTCGGCCTTGTTGGCGTCGACGCGGCGAGCGGCGAACTGAGGGGGGACCCCGCGGCTGCGACGGCCAAGGTCGACAACGCGGTGCAGGGGGCGGTCTCGATGATCGGGGGGCTCCCCGCGGGGGCGCCGCTCGGCTGACCCGCCGGGGTGGTGTTCAGGGGAGGGGACGGTGCACCCCGTGGCAGTGACAGGGGTGCACCGCTGGGGCCGTTCGGCTAGCACTCCATGTTCCCTGTGCGGGAGTCGCCGCGGGCCGACGCGAGGGTGCGGCGGCGGTGACTGCGGCGGTCCGTGTCGGCGGGTACGGCCGTCTTGTCTCGGCGGGTACGGCCGCCCGGTGGCGGCCGCCCCGCTCAGCGGCCCGAACCCGGATGCGTCCGGCGGTACCTGCGGTCCCAGCGCTCCTGGCGTTCCTTGCGGATGCGGTAGTCGCGGTAGGTCTTGGGGAAGCCGCCTCCGCCGCCGCCGCCTCCGCCCCCACCGCCGCCTCCGGCACTCGCGCCTCCGCCAGCGCCGCTTCCGCTGCTGCTGCTCTTGGCCGAGCCTCCGCGGTCGTACTGCTGGACCATGAGGAAGACGAGCGCCGCAGCGGCCAGCCACAGAAGTGGCTGGCTGAAACCCAGGCCGACCAGGGCAAGGAGCAGGACGACCAATAGAACATTCATGGCAGCACCTCCTTGGCGTAGCTGGAGTCAACGCCCGCTGTCAGTCGGTGTCAATGGATTTCTCGTGGATGTGTTTGAGCCGTGCGCGGGCCGCCACCGCGTCCGGTCCTGCCACCTGATCCCAGAAGCGGTGACAGGTGACGAACACCGCCAACTCCCGCTCCCTCGCGCGGAGTTTCTCGACCTCCGCCTGTTCGTCCGGGGTCCATCCGGGGGAGGCGGGACGCTCCACCTTGCGCCAGCCGTGGTCGTCGCTGAAGCCGTCCAGGGGCGTGACCGACCAGGGGAGCCGCTTCAGCAGGGCCAGGAGTTCGGCCCGGACCTGGTGCAGTTCCTCCTGGCCCGCGAGGAGGTCGTCAGGGAAGTCGTATGCAGGGGTTGCAGGCACGCCGTAATGCTACTCCTGTTCGAATTTCGAGGGCGAGAGCCGCCACGTGTGATGTGGGGTGAACTTCGGGGTGCCCCGGGGGTGCGCGGGGTCTCGCCGGGTCCCGCGGGGCCTCGCGGGAACTCGTGGGCGGGACGACTTCACGCCCGCGCCTCACACGCGGCAAGCTGTAAGCATGTGCCGCAGCATCAAGACCCTTCGTCCGCCCGCCATCCCTGAGGACGCCACCGAGGAGGAGATCCGGGCCGCCGCGCTCCAGTACGTGCGCAAGGTCTCGGGATTCCGTGCCCCGGCCGCGCACAACCGTGAGGTCTTCGACCGTGCAGTGGACGCGGTCGCCGAAGCCACCGCTGACCTGCTCGCCGGGATCGAGGTACGCGGGGCCAAGCCACGGGCGGCCGAGGAAGCCCCGGCCGCCTAGCTAGCTCGTCGCCGCCGTACGCGGCCGTCGCACCAGGAACGCCGCCCCCGCGCCCGCCGCGAAGAGCGCGAGCAGTGAGACGCCCGTGGCCAGCCACGTCGCGCCGAGCCACTGCCCGCCGAAGTAGCCGAGCGCGACGCTGTATCCGGCCCAGGCCACGCCCGCGAGCGCCGACCAGGGCAGGAACTCACGCACCTTGCGATGTGCCGCGCCCGCCGCGAGCGAGACGATCGAGCGGCCCGCCGGGGCGAAGCGTGCGATGACGACCAGGGCGCCGCCGCCCCGGGCGAGTGCCGTGCCGAGTCGTTCCTGCGCGGTGGTGAGGCGGCGTGAGCGGGCGATGGCGCGGTCCAGGCGCTCGCCGCCGCGCCAGGCGAGGCGGTAGACGGCCAGGTCGCCAAGGACGGAGGCGGTGGCCGCGCAGAGCAGGAGGATCAGGATGTCGGGGACCTCGTGCGCGACGCTCCCCGCACCCGTGCCCGCTGTGCCCGCTGTGCCCGCTGCGGCCGCCGCGGTGGCCGCCGTGATGACGAGGACGCCGCTGGGCAGCACGGGCAGGACGATGTCGAAGAGCACGGAAAGTGCCACTACCGCGTAGATCCATGGGCTGCTGGTCAGTGAGCCCAGACTCTCAAGCACCGAAATTCCCCAATTCCCCGTAACTCCCCGGTCGACGACTTGATTGCCGCGACGTCGCGGGGGAGCGGCAGGGGCGGCTTGGTGACAGCTGTACAGCGTACGCCGCGCTCTCCGCCGTAGATCCACTGGGGGCTCATATGTTCGCTACATCACGTTCACCCGGCTGCCGCTCTCGATGGGGCGTAGGTGGCCGATGTCCCGTACCAACGGAGTCACGAACAGCGTCACCGACAGGTTCGACGGACGGTACGGAAGGAGCGGGACGATGGTGGCAGGAATGCTCGCCGGGGCCGTGGCGACAGCGGTACTCGCAGCGGGCGGCGGCGCGGTCGGCGGGGACGCGACGCCTTGTTACGAGATGCGGGTCGGGGCGCGGTTCGCGCCGCCCACCGCCTTCATCTCCTCGTCGGCGATCACGTACGACAAGAAGCTCGTCCCCGCCGGTTCCTCGATCGAGGTCGAGCAGCGCGGCAGGCCGGGCGACATGGCGGTCAAGGTCCGGGTGAAGGGAATGAAACCGGGTCACGCGTACGGCGCTCACGTGCACCAGAAGCCGTGCGGCCCCGATCCGGCCGCGGCCGGCGGGCACTACCAGCACCGAGAGGACCCGGTCCAGCCCTCCGAGGACCCGGCCTACGTCAACGCGGAGAACGAGGTCTGGCTGGACTTCACCGCGGACCGGAACGGCTCGGGCAAGGCGACCGCCCGCCACGGGTGGGAGTTCCGTCCTGGCGGGGCCGGATCCGTCGTGCTCCACCGCGAGCAGGGCGGCGCGGGGGACCGGGTGGCGTGCTTCACGGTGCCGTTCGCTCCCGTTGGCTGAAGTCCGGGGAGCACGACGGTGTCTGAACGTGACGGTGTCTGAACGTGACGGTGCCCCCTTCCTCGTACGCGTACGAGGAAGGGGGCACCGTCACATGAGCGTGCGCGTCAGCGCGAGCGCGCGTACGCGTCAGGCAGCCACCGGCGTCCGCTCCGACGCCGCCTTGTCCCCGCTCTCGCCGCGCGAGGCGAAGAGGCGGTCCAGGCCGAGCGCGCCCGAGCCGGTGAAGACGAGCAGGAGCATGGCCCAGCAGAAGATCGCGGAGGCCTCCCCGCCGTTCTGCAGCGGCCACAGGGCCTCCGGCTGGTGCACCTTGAAGTAGGCGTACGCCATCGAGCCCGACGAGATGAACGCCGCGGCGCGGGTGCCGAGGCCCAGGGCGACCAGGCCGCCGCCGACCAGCTGGATGACGGCCGCGTACCAGCCCGGCCAGGTGCCGGCGTCGACCGTGCCGCCGCCCGCCGCGCCACCGAGCACTCCGAAGAGCGAGGCGGCGCCGTGGCAGGCGAAGAGCAGGCCGATGACTATGCGGAAAAGCCCGAGGGCGTAGGGCTGGGCGTTGTTGAGACGTCCAGTCATGGGGGTCTCCTTCGGTTTTTCGGGGACGGTAACCGAGCGGAGGCCCAAGGTTAGGGGAACCTAATCAATGCTTGCAAGTTCAACATCTGGCCATTCGGGCGATTCCACTTCCGTCGCGGACGGGATCACTCCCCTCGCGGAGGGGATCTCCGTCGCTCCCGCCGCCGTACGCAGCACGGCCCGCGCCACCGCGTCCGCGTCCGACAAGGTCACCGAGTCGACGCCCGGCCTGGCTCCAGCGGCCGTCACCCAGTGCACGCCCTCCGTGGGCACCCCGAACGCGAACCTCCTTGTGTGGGGCCGTCCTTGACGGTCGATCAGGTGATACGGGCGGGGTGTGACGTCGAGGCCTCCGGTTTCGTAGCCGTCGACGACATGGGCGCGGCACTGGCCCGTCCTCAGGAGCCGCCCGAGCAGCTCGTCCGCGGTGCGCCGCACGTCCGGCTCGGGGAGGCGGGCCTCGATGAGTGTGGTGACGGACACATCCGAGCCCGGTACGTCGGGGGAGCGGGCGAGATACGTACCGTCCGCGGCGGGCCGCACGTCGAGGCGTGGGCCGAGCACCTCGACGACGCCCGCCTCGATCAGCGCCGTCATCTCCTCGATGCGGCGCCGGGGCGGGCCGATCGAGAGGAAGGCGTTGAGCGGCGTGTACCAGCGGTCCAGGTGTTCGCGGCGGGACACCCCGGCCAGGCCGCCGTGGTCGAGGATCAGACGGAGTTCGTTGCGCAGGTCGCGCAGCACGTCAAGGGCGGACTTCAGCGGGCTCGCGACATTGCCGAGCGCGGCCTGCGCGGTGTCCTCGCGCAGATAGGTGAGAAGCCAGGCGCGGAAGTCGGCCGGGGAGCGGAAGGTGTGGCCGGAGTGCGGCTGTGCAAGCCGGTCCCAGGACCAGCGCGCGGCCTCGGGTATCTCGAACTCGTCCAGGATCAGGGCCTCTTGAGGGCCGCGGTGCGGCGCCGCGAGGAAGGCATCCCGGAAGTCCGTGGCCCGCTCGGCGGGTTGGACGAGGCCCGCGTAGTAGACCGTCTCCACCTCCTTGGCGACCAGTGGCCATATCTCGTCGAGGAAGTCCGGGGCGTCACCGCTGTCCGCGCGCTTGCGGAAGCGGGCTATGACGTCGGAGGTGAGGACGAGTGGCTCGTGCCGTCCGTACGCGCCCTTCGCGTTGTCGCCGCGCGCTTGGTACGGGATGCCGCGCCGCGAGCCCGCGTACAGCTTCGGCTCGTGCCCCGAGGGCTGATAGCGCAGACCGCCGTCCGGCGCCGGGGTGAAGCGTCCGCCGCGGCCCTGCGTCAGGAGCGCCATGTGGTCGAAGAAGTTCAGGCCGAGCCCGCGCAGGAGTACGCGCTCGCCGGGGGCGATCGCCGACAGGTCGACGTCGGCCGGGTTGGCCGGAGCTATGTGGCGCAGGCCGTTCCGCGCGGCGTGCGCGGCGAGGTGGTCCTGCCCTTCGTCGCCGATCGCGGGGAGGTGGCCCTGCGCGAGTACGACGGCGCTGAGCCCGCGGAGTTCACGGCCGTCGTCGAGTACGAGGGACTGGGCGCCATCGTCCGCGCCGCCCGCGCCGTCCTCGGAGTCGCGCTTGCCGTCGAGCCGCACGGCGCGCGCCGCGTGCACCTCGACCCGGACCGTTCCGGGGGCGCCGTGCAGGACCTCGGCGAAGACCCACTCCAGATAGCGGCCGTAGCAGGCGCGCGTCGGGTAGTCGTCAGGGCCGATCCCCGGCGCGTGCCCGGCGGCGGCCCACGCGTACAGGCTCGGGCCCGGCCGGATCGGTCCTGCGCAGTCGACGCTCTCGTCGGTGAAGAGGGTCACCTGCGAGGCGACCGTGTTCATGAGCAGCTCGGCGGGCTGCGCGGTCCGCCAGACGCGTCCGGGGCCCGGGGGAGAGGGGTCGACGACGTGGACCGTGAGGCGTGCCCCCGGCGGCAGGAGTTCGGCTGCCGACGCACAGAGGCGTTCCAGGACGCTCGTGCCGCGGGGCCCCGCGCCGACGACGGCGACAGCAACGTCATGTTCCGGTGCGGTCGCTGCGGATGGTGCGGACAAAGGCGTGACTCCCGGGCATCGGAGGGGGCGATGGAAGCGGACGGTCCGCCTCATCATGCCGCCGGAAGCCCCGAAGTCGAACCCCGGAACGGAGGATCGTCAGACGGGTGTGGCCTGTGTCACGCGACGTCCGCCGGATGCCGGTCGCCTTTGCGGGGCTATGAGAATTACCGCCCGCAGGGAGGTCACGTCAGCTGCGTCTCCTGCGTCGTCTCCAGCCGTTCGCCGACCCCCTTCACCACCCGCACCTGATCCAGTCGCACCTCTGCCGAACGGCCCCGCAGCGTCAGGGTCATGAGCTGGTTGCCGAACCAAGGCCCACCCGTTTTGCGCCAGTTGATGGCGGCCCGCGCCGCCCGTCCGTGCCGCACGAAGCGGCGTCCGAGGGCCCGGCCCACCCTGCTCCAGCCGAAGTGGAAGCCCAGCTTTATCGACGCGTGGATGGAGTTGTGGACGGGCGAGCACGTCAGCTGCAGGACGCGGGCCTCGGGGCCGCCACCGCCTGGCCACGTTGGTTCCGCGATGTACGCGTGGTGGACGTCGCCGGAGAGTACGCACACCGTCGCCGGGGCGCCCGGGCCCGTGCCCACCTCGGCGATCAGGTCGGTCAGCGCGTCGAAGGACGAGGGGAACGCCGCCCAGTGCTCCAGGTCCGAGCGCCTGCGCAGGTTCTCGCCGAAGCGGGCCCAGCGCGCGCCCCGCTCGCCACGGCACAGCGCGGCGTTCCAGCCCTCGGCGTCATGGATGAGGTGCGGGAGCAGCCACGGCAGCGACGTGCCGATCAGGAGGTGATCGCAGCCGTTCGGACCGCCCGCGCCCTCCAGGGCCTGCTCGCGCAGCCAGCGGGCCTCCTCCGGGTCGATCATCGCGCGGTTCCGCTCGTCCAGGACGCGCGCCGCCCGTGTGTCGATCATGAGCAGGCGTACGTGGCCGAAGTCCCGGCGGTAGCTCCACCGGGTCGCCGTGGGGTCGGCGTCCGATGCGGATGCGAAGGCGCGCAGCGCGTCCGTGCCGTCCGGCGTCGCGCGCAGCTCGGCGTACAGCTCGTCCCGCTCGAGCTCGGCGGGCGGCAGATTGCCGAGGTGCTGGTAGACCCAGTACGACATCAGGCCGCTCAGCACGCGCTCGCGCCACCAGGGCGTCGCGCGCATCTCGGCGAGCCAGGCCTCGCTGGTGTTCCAGTCGTCTATGACGTCGTGGTCGTCGAAGATCATGCAGCTGGGCACGGTGGAGAGCAGCCACCGGACCTCGGGGTCGAGCCACGACTCGTAGTAGAGGTGGGTGTACTCCTCGTAGTCCGCGACCTGGTCGCCCGGAGGGTCGTTCAGGTTCCGCCGGGCCGCGAGCCAGCGGCGCGTCGCCTCGGAGGTGTTGTCCGCGTACACCTGGTCGCCCAGGAGGAGCAGGACGTCGGGGCGGTCGGCGGCCGTGCCGGTGGCGATACGGGCGGCGAGGGTGTCAAGGGCGTCGGGGCCGACGGGGTCGTGCTCGTCGCTCGGCGGGGCCGCCCAGCGGCAGGACCCGAAGGTGACCTGGAGCGCCTCGTCCTCGCCCGCGCCGGGCGTGCGGATGGTGCTCGGCGGGAAGGGCGAGCCCGGCAGCGGCCAGACAGGGCCGCCGCTGTCGCCGAGCCGCACCTCGTACGCGGTCTCCGTGCCCGGACGCAGGCCCGTGACCGGGATGAGCGCGTAGTGGTGGCCCGCGATCTGGAACGTGTTCGCCGTGCCCTTGGCGCCGTCGGCGCACCGCACCTCGGCGGTGCAGGGGCGGTCGGCCTCGACCCAGACCGTCGCCGTCGAACCGTCGACATACCTCAGCAGTGGACCCAGGCGCAGCCGTGCCACGATGATCACTCTCCTCCGTCGCCCCGTACGGTACGGAACGACGGAGGGCGGTGGGGAGGTTCCGGGGATTCCCGCTGGTTACAGGCCGGTGACCGCAACTCTTGCGGGCCGGTGCTGCCGGTGGCCTCAGCAGCCGTTGAGGACCGAGGTCAGCTTGGTCTTCTCCTCCGGGTTCACCGTGAGCTTGTAGTGGTGCTTCACGTCCACCCACATCCGGGCGTAGTAGCAGTGGTACGACGTGGTGGGCGGCATCCACTCGGCCGGGTCCTGGTCGCCCTTGCTCTGGTTCACGTTGTCGGTGACGGCGATCAGCTGGGGGCGGGTGAGGTCGTTGGCGAAACCTTCCCGCTGGGCGGTGGTCCAGCTGTTCGCGCCGGACTTCCAGGCCTCGGAGAGCGGGATGACGTGGTCGATGTCGACGTCGGACGCGGCCGTCCAGGTGCCGCCGTCGTACGGAGACTTCCAGGTGCCCGATGTGGCCGCGCAGCTGGAGTCCTGCTCGACGTTCGTGCCGTCGCGCTTGAGGACGACCTCGCGGGTGTTGCAGGCGCCGGACTGGGTCTTCCAGTGCGGGAACTTCTCGCGGCTGTAGCCGTCGGACGAGCCCTCGGCCTTCTCCGTGAGCTGGCCCAGGTAGGTGCGGGCGGTGGCGGCGGAGACCGGCGCCGGGGGAGCGGCCTGGGCGGGGGCGCCGGTGAGGAGGGCAGCGGCGGAGGCGAGGGCGGTCAGGGCGGTGAGAGTGGCGAGGCGTCGACGCGCGTAGACAGCGGACATTCGAACTCCCTTGTCGTGGGGGGATGTTGACCGTTGAGGCGGCCATGGTGACGCGATGGGGTTTCCTGTGGATGTGCGTCAGGTGACAGGGTCGCGTCAATCAGGTGGTCAGTTCAAGAGTTCTGGCGTTGTGTCATGTCCGGTCATCTGTGCGGGAGTTGACCAAGGCGTGTCGGAAAGCCGTCGGGGCGTGACCTGGATCACTTCTCCGAGGGGTCGAAAGGCCCTGGTCCGGGGTGCGCGGACGTCCCGTACGATGGATGGCGCAGAAGGGGAGTAGCTCTTCGCCGGACCGTCGACATACTGCTCAGCTCGCCTGAGCCGGCGCCCGGAGGCAGGCCCCGTCATCAGCGTCATTGACGTCGCGGACGTGGTCGGCCAGCGAGACCTTCGGCAAGCAGTGCCCGACGTACATGACCGTGTACGTCCGTGTGCGCTGCCGTGCCGAGGTGTCGTACGTGACGTACAGATTGCTCTCGGTGGGGCAGCGCCGACCGATTGAGGAACCTTGATCAGCATCAGCGTGATGGCGCTCGTCTTCGGCGTCGTCTTCCTTGCCGAACTCCCGGACAAGACAGCGCTGGCCGGGCTCGTCCTCGGGACGCGCTACCGCGCCTCGTACGTCTTCGTCGGGGTCGCGGCCGCCTTCGTCGTCCATGTCGTGCTCGCCGTGGCGGCGGGCAGCGTGCTGACGCTCCTGCCGCAGCAGCTCCTGCACGCGCTCACCGGTGTTCTCTTCCTCGGCGGGGCGGCGATGCTGCTCCTGAAGGGCGGCGAGGAGGAGGAAGAGGTCCGCGAGCCCAAGGACCAGAGCTTCTGGAAGGTGTCCGGCGCGGGCTTCATGCTGATCCTGGTCGCGGAGTTCGGTGACCTGACGCAGATCATGACCGCGAATCTGGCCGCGCGGTACGACGACCCGCTCTCCGTGGGCCTGGGCGCGGTGCTTGCGCTGTGGGCGGTCGCCGGGCTCGGGATCGTCGGCGGAAAGGCGCTGATGAAGCGGGTTCCGCTCTCGCTCATCACCAAGATCGCGGCGCTTCTGATGCTGGCACTCGGTCTGTGGAGTCTGTACGAGGCGATTGCCTGAGGCGACCGGCCGGGCGTCCTGTGGGGGGTGTGACCTGCGGTGCTGGCGTCTGGTGGCACCTTTTTGTATCGTGGAGGAACAAAGTGGCTCCGCCCGTGTTCCCTGACCGGCGGGCGGGGCCGCCTTGATTTTTCGTCTGCTCTTCCTCCGCTTTCCCTCCGTTCTTCCTCTGCGGGCGTCCGCGGAATCTCCCTCTGTCCCTCTGCGCTCTGGAGTACGTCGATGACGGCTGAGACTGCCTCTGTTCTGACCGCCCGGGCCCTCCTCCTGGACATGGACGGAACCCTCGTCAACTCCGACGCGGTCGTCGAGCGCTGCTGGCGGCGCTGGTCCGAGCGGCACGGGCTCGACTTCGACGAGGTCATCAAGGTCGTCCACGGCCGGCAGGGGTACGCGTCGATGGCGGTGCTGCTGCCGGAGCGGGCCATGGAGGAGAACTACGCGGAGAACCGCGAGATGCTGGCCGCCGAGACCGCCGACATGGAGGGTGTCGTTCCCGTGCCGGGGGCCGAGGCCTTCCTGGCATCGCTCGAAGGGCTGCCGCACGCGCTCGTGACGTCCGCCGATGTGCCGCTGTCCACGGGGCGGATGGCCGCGGCCGGGCTGCCGCTTCCCGCCGTGCGGGTCACCGCGGAGAACGTGGGCGCGAGCAAGCCCGACCCCGAAGGGTTCCTCAAGGGGGCCGCCGAGCTGGGGTTCGACCCTGCTGACTGCGTCGTCTTCGAGGACTCCGGGGCTGGGATAGCCGCTGGGCTCGCGGCGGGTATGCGGGTCGTGGGGGTCGGCCCCCGGGCGGGGGAGTTCGGGCCCACCGTGCACGTCGCTGATCTGACGCGGGTCCGTGTCGCGCCCGCCGGGGACGGGGCGCTTCGGCTGACCTTCGGCTGAGGTTCGGCTCGCGGGTTCTGGCGCCTTGCACCTTTGTGGTGCGGGGCGTCTTTGCGGTGCGGGGCGCCTTGCTATGGCTCCGACGTCTCCGCCTCCAGTGCCGCCCGCGTCCTCTCCCCGTAGACCCCCTCCCCGTCCCTCTGCGTCCCCCGGGCGTACTGGAAGCGGGTCACCGCGTCCGCGACCGGGGTGGTGTAGTTGCCGTCGGCCTCGCCCATGTACAGGTACAGCTGTTGCAGGCGTTGCTGGAGTTCCGTGACCTCAGGGCCCCTGTCACCGCGCCTCAGGACCCCGCCGGCCGACGGGGTGGCCGGTTCCACCGAACCCGTTGCCCGCGCCGTCGAGCGGCTGGGCGGCGGAGTGGTCCGCGGCTTGGCCGAAGCCGTGCGCGACGGGGACGGGGACGGGCTCGCCTTGTGTGACGGGGACTGGGACCGGGGCAGGGACGGGGAGCGCGACGGGGAAGCCGTCGTCGGCGGCTCCGTGGGGGATGCGGACGCGGTGTTCACCGCGCGCGTCGGCACATCCGGCAGCGACTGGTCCCGTTGCGGCTTGTCGGGCGAGAGCAGGACCGTCGCGAGCACCGCGACGGCCACCACGGCCACCACCGCGCTCACCCCCGCGTAGAGGCCGATACGGCCGCGCCGCGGTTCCGGTTCGTCGTCGTACGACGGAGGGGGCGGGGGCGGCCCGTTCTCCGGCGCACCGCCCGCCGCGAAGAGCCCCACATCCGCCGACCGCGGTGGAGCCACGGCCTCCGGCGGGAGTACGGGCGCGGGGGCCGCCGGTCCAGGTGCAGGCGCCGCCTCGTCCGCGGGGCCGGGCTCCGGCAGCGTCACGTACGGACGTATCCGCAGCGGATCGAAGTCCTCCGCCGCGGCGGCGTCCGCGG
>NZ_BAAAUG010000041.1:3134-51111 GCF_039533825.1 Streptomyces rectiviolaceus | reverse complement strand
CCTCGCGTCCCGCGCCGCGAAGGCGGCCCGCTCCGTACAGCCGCAGGCGGGCGCGCTGCCCGGCTCGCGCGACGTACCGCATTCGGGACATCGCTGAGCGTCGTCCGGGCCGCTGCCCAGCTCGTCGTCCCGGCCGCTGCCCGGTCCGTCGTCCCGGCCGCTTTCGGCGCCGCTCGCACGCGTTTCCCTGCTGCTCACTCTTGGTACCCCGCCCCTAGAGAACTCCAGCGATTATGCAGACCCTGGCTTCAACAGGCCATAACGGGCCACACGGACCAGGATGGAGAGGGAGAGCCCCTCGCGGGACACGCGGGAGCCCTCAGGAGGTGTCCATGACGCAGGACGTCAGCGCCCGCCCCGTGGGGCCGGAGCCAGATCCCGTCCCCGGGCCACCGGACGTACACGCACACGGCGGCGTACTGGTCTCCATCGGAGCACTGCTCCTCGGGATGCTGCTCGCGGCCCTCGACCAGACCATCGTCTCGACCGCACTGCCCACCATCGTCAGCGAACTCGGCGGCATGGAGCACCTGTCCTGGGTCGTCACCGCGTACCTGCTCGCCGCGACGGCCGCGACGCCGCTCTGGGGCAAGCTCGGCGACCAGTACGGCCGCAAGAAGCTGTTCCAGCTGGCCATCGTGATCTTCCTGGTCAGCTCGGCCCTCTGCGGCATGGCGCAGAACATGCCGCAGCTCATCGGCTTCCGCGCGCTCCAAGGCATCGGCGGCGGCGGTCTGATGGTCCTGTCGATGGCGATCGTCGGCGACATCGTCTCGCCACGCGAACGAGGCAAGTACCAAGGCCTGTTCGGCGCGGTCTTCGGTGTGACCAGTGTCCTCGGACCGCTGCTCGGCGGGCTCTTCACCGAGCACCTCAGCTGGCGCTGGGTCTTCTACATCAACCTGCCCATCGGCGTCGTCGCGCTCGTCGTCATCGCCGCGGCCCTGCACATCCCGGTGCGCTCGACGAAGCACACCATCGACTATCTCGGCACCTTCCTGATCGCGGCCGTCGCCACCTGCCTCGTCCTCGTCGCCTCGCTCGGCGGCACCACCTGGGACTGGGGCTCGCCGCAGATCATCGCCCTCGCGGTGCTCGGCGTCGTGCTCGCCGTGGCCTTCGTGTCCATCGAGCGCAAGGCGGCCGAACCTGTCATCCCGATGAAGCTGTTCCGGGTCAGGACGTTCACGCTCTCCGCGATCATCAGCTTCGTGGTCGGCTTCGCGATGTTCGGCGCGATGACCTATCTGCCGACGTTCCTCCAGGTCGTCCAGGGCGTCTCGCCGACCATGTCGGGCGTGCACATGCTGCCGATGGTGATCGGCCTGCTGATCTCGTCTACCGCGTCCGGCCAGATCGTCAGCCGTACGGGCCGCTGGAAGGTGTTCCCGGTCGCGGGCACCGGTGTCACGGCCCTGGGACTGCTCCTCCTCCACCAGCTGGACGAGAACAGCAGCACGGGCGAGATGAGCGCCTTCTTCTTCGTCTTCGGCTTCGGGCTCGGCCTGGTCATGCAGGTCCTGGTGCTCATCGTGCAGAACGCGGTGCCGTACGGGGATCTGGGCGTCGCCACGTCCGGCGCGACGTTCTTCCGCTCCATCGGAGCCTCGTTCGGTGTCGCCATCTTCGGCACGATCTTCGCCAACCGGCTCGTCACCAAGCTCTCCGACGCCGTCGCGGGGCAGCAACTGCCGCCCGGCGTCAGCGCCGACTCCCTGACGTCCGACCCGCGGGGCATCGCCGAACTCCCGGCAGCCGTGCGCCCCGGCGTCGTGCACGCCTACGCCTCGTCCATCACGGACGTCTTCCTGTACGCGGCGCCGGTGGCCCTGGTCGCCTTCGTCCTGGCCTGGTTCCTGAAGGAGGACAAGCTGCGCGGCTCGGTCACGGCGCCCGATCCGACGCAGACGCTCGCCAGCAATCCCGTCGAGCGTTCGTCGTACGACGAGGTGGCGCGGGCGCTCTCGGTCCTCGGCACACGGGAGGGCCGCCGCGAGATCTACGTACGCATCACGGAGCGCGCGGGCTACGACCTGCTGCCCGCCGCCAGCTGGCTCCTCCTGCGGATCAGCCGCCACGGCCACGTCGAACCGGCGACGCTCGCCGACCGCAGCACCGTGCCCCTGTCCGTGATCACGGCGGCGTCCCGCCAGGTCGAGGAGCGCCGTCTTGCCCGGCGCGAGGGCATGGGCCTGACCCTGACCGACGAGGGGCGGGCGGCGGTAGCCAAGCTGTCCAAGGCCCGCGAGGAGTCGCTGTCCGAGCTGCTCGGCGACTGGTGGGGCCCCGACCGGCCCACCGACCTGGTCAAGCTCGTCGAGGAACTCGGCGCCGAGATGTGCGGATCGGACGCCGAACGGCCGTACGACGGGAAGCCTCCACAGCGCGGCGTTGCGGCCTGAGCGGCGCCGCAACGCCGCTCCGGCCGCGGGGTGCCGCCCTCAACTGACCTCAACCGGCCCGAGGCGCCAGCTTCTTGGCGTACCAGCACTCGGCGTACATCCGCTCGGTGAGCGGCTCGCTCTCCTCGTAACCGTGCCGTGCGTAGAGCGCCCTGGCCTCGACCAGATCGAGGCGCGTGTCGAGGATGATCCGCGCGGCCCCGAGCGCGCGGGCGGCGTCCTCGGCGGCGGCTAGGAGGAGCGCGGCGCCGCCCTTGCCACGCATGTCCTCGCGGAGGAAGACGCGCTTGAGCTCGGCGGTACAGACGCCCCTCAGGTCGCCCATGAGCCGCACCCCGGCCGTCCCCGCGGGCTCGCCCCCGTACCGGGCGACGAAGAGGGCGCCGGTGGGCGGTCGCAGGTCGTCGCCCGTCTCCGCCGCGATCTCGCGCTCCAGCTCTTCGGGGGCGGTCCTGCGCCTCTCATGGAGGAGGTAGTACCGGTCGCTGACCTCTGTGTAGTACGCGCGCCAGAGCGCCGAGGCGACGGGGGAGTCGACGGCTTCGGGAACGACGGTCCAGGAGGCGGACCCTGCGTTGCTGGTCTCGACATTGCTCATGTCGCTCATGCGGCTCATATGGCTCATGGAGGCCATTCTCGGGACGCGACTGCCATGCCCCGCAAGCGAATTACGCCCCCTCGCCCCTCGCCCGGCTCAGTCCTTGCGCCCCGTGGCGGCGACGCTGACGCCGAGCCCGATCATGGTGAGCCCGCCGACCCCACCGATCATCGAGAGCCGCCGCGGCGAGTGCGCGAACCAGCCGCGCGCGGTGGCCGCGACCAGGCCCCACACACTGTCGGACGCGATGGCGATGGCATTGAAGACGAGGCCGAGCACCAGCATCTGCAGCACGACGTGCCCCTGCTCGCGGTCGACGAACTGCGGCAGCACGGCGGCGAAGAAGACGATGGTCTTCGGGTTGGCCACACCGACCGCGAACCCCTCCCACAACGTACGCAGCCCGCTGTGCGCAGGGCCGTCCCCGGTGAACGCGGCGTGCAGCGAGGCGCGTTGGCGCACTGCCTTGACCCCGAGGTGGACGAGGTAGGCGGCGCCAAGCAGCTTGAGCGCCGTGAAGACGACGACCGAACGCTCGACGACGGACCCGACCCCGAGCGCGACGGCCATGACGAGTACGTACGCACCGATCGTGTTCCCCAGCACGGTGGTCAGCGCGGCACGACGCCCCTGCGCCAGCGCCCGCCCGACGACGAACAGGACGCTGGGCCCGGGGATCACGATGAGCAGGAACGACATGGCCGCGAAGGCGAGTATCCGGTCGGTGGACATCATGGGGCCCATGGCACCACGGGGCTGCCGCGCGCCGGTACCTGTTTTTCCCGCGCCCGGGTGCTTCGCTTCCCTAGCCCTTGGGCGCGGCCTGCTGCACGACCTCGAACGACCAGACCGCGGCACTGCTGGACGCGGGCTTGGGCCGCTCCCCGCCCCCTGCGCCGCCGCCCTGGTGCGCGGCCTTCATCGGCCCTTCCATCCACGCCTTGAAGGACTCCTCGTCACGCCACCGCGTGTAGACCAGGTAGTCGTCAGTCCCCTCGATGGGACGGAGAAGCTCGAACCACTCGAAGCCGTCCGAGTTCTCGACGGCACCCGCGCGGGACGCGAAGCGCTTTTCGAGGGTTTCCCGCTGTTCGGCCGGGACGGTCAGGACGTTGATCTTGACGATGCTCATGCGTCCATCCTGCCGTAAGGGTGGGCAGCCTCGACGAGGCACCCAAGGAACGCACCGGGCCTACTCCGTGGACGACGTCGATTTGCCGGACTTCTCTTCTGCCGCCAGTTTCGCCGAACCTGCGTCGGGCCCCATGTCGAGGTCGATCTGAACTCCGGTGATCGACAGCCCCCGCCCGCCCTTGTCGGCAAGGATCTGACGGGCTTCGCGCCGAGCACGGGGATCGTCGGGTACGCCGCCCACTTCGATCAACTGGTCCGCGTCACGGGCATTCAACGCCTTGACGTAGGACTCAACGGCGTTACGGGCACCTTCTTCAGAGTCTGCGGCGCTCTCGGAGTCTCCTCCAGAGCCGCACGCGGACAGAAGTGCCACGGCCAGCGCGACGGATGCGAGGTACCGCCGGTCCATAGTGCCTCCCCGGGGAATCACGCGATGTCCCCATGATGCTAGGGGTGCAGTCCTGGGACCTCGGAGCGGCCGTACGTCTGGCTCTTTCCGGCGCGTCAGGACCCTCACTCGGGCTTGTTGCCGACGGGGCCGCCGATCTCGTACGGCGTGGTGACGTTGTCGTAGGCGAGGTGCATGACCATGCCGAGCTTGCTGTGCCAGAAGTTGTGGCAGTGGTCCATCCAGATGCCGGGGTTGTCGGCCTTGAAGGCGACCTGGACCTCCTCGCCGGGCCGGACGAGCACGGTGTCCTGCCACATCGGGCTGCCGGAGGCCCGCTTGCCGTTCTTGCTCAGCACCAGCATGTGGTGGCCGTGCAGATGCATCGGGTGGTCCTCGCTCCCGCGGTTGATGAAGGTGGCGCGGGCCAGGTCACCTTCCTTGATCATCAGCATCGGGGTGTCCGGGAAGACATGGCCGTTGATGGTCTGCTTCAGCCCGAAGCTGCCGTCGTAGAAGCCCAGCCACTCGTCGAAGACGAGTTTGTAGTCGCGGTCGAAGTCGCTGTCCGGGCGGAGTTCCGTCTTCTTGGGGCTGCCGTAGCTGTACGGGTCGAATTCGGGGCCGCCGTTCAGGTCCGCGTTCAAGTCCCCTTTGCCGTCCGGCGAGTACACGATGCCCGCGTCCGGCGCGCTGCCGTCGGTCACCCGCACCGGCCCGTCCGGCATGGTGAATTCGACGTCCATCCGGTTGCCACCGCCGAGCACCAGCTTCTTGCCCTTGAGCGGGGTCGGCTTGTGCACGTCCGTGCCGTCCAGGGCAGTGACCTTGTACGGGACGCCGTCAAGGGCGAACTCGCGAGTGGCGCCGCTGGTGTTGGTGAGCCGTACCCGCACCTTCTCGCCCGGCTCGGCGCGGCGCCGCTCCAGCTCGTCGGACGCGCCGATCGCGGACACCAGGCCCTTGTCGGTCTGCCAGTCGTGGGCGAGGACGCTGACGTCCTTGTCCACCGGCCTGGTCTGCTTCTTCGGCTCGATGACCAGGGCGCCGAAGAGGCCGCGTTCGACCTGCTCGGAGGCGGCCTGGTGGGAGTGGTACCAGCGGGTGCCGGACTCCTCCACGCGGAAGCGGTAGGTGAAGGACTTGCCGGGCAACACCGCGTCCTGGGTGGCGCCGGCCACGCCGTCCTCGCCGTTGGGGACGTCGACGCCGTGCCAGTGGATGGTGACAGGGGTCTTGCCGGGCAGCTCGTTCCGCAGCTCGATCTCGACCAGATCGCCCTCGGTGACCCGCAGTTGAGGGCCGGGGACCCGGCCGTTGTACGTCCAGGCGTCGACCGTCCTGCCGGAGGCCAGCTTTACCTTCTTGGCCTGCGCGGTGAGGGAGAAGCGCCGGTCGGGCGTACCACTTCTGGGACCGCGCAGCTTATCGACGGACATCCCGTGCGCCCCGCCGGTGCCCGGGGCCATGTGGTGGCCGTGGGCCATGTCGTGGTGCTGCCCGGAGGCACCGCCGCCCCAGTCGGCGCTGCCCTTCATCATCGAGAAGGTGTGCGGAAGCCGGCTGCCGGCGATTCCGTGATTGACCAGCCCCGCCACGGTGCCGAGCACCACCACGGACGTACCCAGCCGCACCGCCAGCGCCCGTCGCCAGGGGATCTCACGGCCCGTGAATAGGCGTTGCAGCCGCGCGTTGGCACGCCAGACCAGCAGCCCGGCGACCGCGGCGGTGATCAACCCGTAGGTGACGAGACTGATCCAGAACGACCGGTCCGGTGGCAGGAAGATCTGCGCGAGGCAGGCGAAGCCGCCGAAGGCCGCGAGCCGGGGCGGCACGACATGGCGCGGGGACCTGGCGCGCGACTGCTCATCCAGCGGCACCGGCGCATCCGGGTCGGGCAGCCTTCCCCAAGCTCTCGGCTTCGCTCGAGCAGGGGATACCCCATTCCGGGCGGCGGATGCCAGCCACGGCACCGTCCAGACCGCGGTGGCGATCACGGCCGGGAGCAGCATGACGAAGGTGGTGAACAGCCGCCGGTCGCCGACGAACGCCCACCCATGGAGGGCAAGCAGCCCGTACGTGACGAGCCTGGCGGCGGTGAGCAGCAGGGCGACGGCCACCAGCACCAGCGCGATACGGGACATCCGCCGCATGCGGCCGGCGGTGCGACGGCCTGGCTGCAGGCCTGTTGTGACGGCGGCGATCAGCCAGGCGGGGAGCAGGAAGATGCCAAGACCGAGTTCGAGTCCGGCTACGGCTACGTACATGGCCGTCACCCCCGGCCCTGCGACCGTCGGGCCGCGGTCGACGGCGGCTGTGGTGGGCGTCTGCGTGGCCGGCGGAGGTCGCGGGCGATCTGGTCGCCGAGGACCCGGAGGCGGCGGCGCCCTGCTGCGGTGGATTCGGTGATCTGAGGCATGCCGTCAGCGTGGCGATCACCGCACCGGCCGGGCATCCGCCGATCCTCGCTCTCTTCCTCGGCGGAAAGTCGCGGGCCGGGCGATGCCGCGTACAACTATCGATTGACGCGTGCCCTCCCGCACCGCGGCTAGCCTCCAGCCATGACATGGGACAGTCGCCTCACGGCCCACCGGGAACGCCTGCGGCCGGTGGAGGGCGCCCTGTTGGCGCTGGCCCTCGCCGCGGCCACGGTCACCATCGACGGGATGTCCGCGAGGTTCGACTACCTTGCCGCGCACCCGCCGCTCTTCGTGGCGATCCCGGTCGGGCTGGTGGTCGGCCTCGCGGCATGGTTCCGTGACCGCCGTCCCGAGCTGCTTCTGCTGGCTGCGCTGGGCGCCTATGTGGTGCTCTCGGCCTGGATCGCCGTGGTGTTCGCGCAGTACACCCTGGCCGACCGCGCCGCCTCCTGGCGCCGGGTCGCCGTCGCCTCCACGGTCGCCGTCACGGTGGTCGCCCTGCCGATATGGCGGGGCGGCGGCTTTGACGCGGCCATCATGAGCGTGGGCATCTGCGTCTTCCCGGCCCTGCTCGGCCTGTACACGGGCGCCCGCCGCCGCCTCATGGCCGAGCTGCGCGAGCGCGCCGAGCGGGCCGAACGCGATCAGCAGCAGCGGGTGTTGCAGGCCCGCAGCGACGAACGCGCCCAGATCGCCCGGGACATGCACGACGTCGTCACCCACCGCGTGGCCCTGATGGTGCTGCACGCGACCGCCCTCGAGGTGACCAAGGGCGCCTCCGCCGTCGACATGGGCAAGCAGATCGGCGCCATCGGCCGCGAGGCACTGACCGAGCTCCGCTCGCTGGTGGAGGTCCTGCACACCCGATCCGAGGCCCCGCTCGCCCCGCAGCCCGGCCTGGCCGAGCTGGAGACCCTGATCGCCGACTCCCGCAGCCTGGGGACGCCGGTCACCCTCGAACTGACCGGAGAACACGGCACCACACGCCCACCCGAGCTGCCGGCCCTGATCGAGCACGCCGTCTACCGGGTGGTGCAGGAGGCCCTGACCAACGTCCACAAGCACGCCGCCGACGCCGAGACCCACGTCCGGGTCCACTGCACCCGCCGGCTGCTGCACCTCACGGTGATCAACCGGCACGGTATCGGCGGCAACCCCTCCGGTCTGCCCAGCGGCGGCCACGGCCTGCTCGGCATCGCCGAACGGATACGGCTCGTCGGCGGCGAACTCACCTCGGGCCCGACCCCGGACGGCGGCTTCGAGATCGCCGCCGAGATCCCGCTGGACGACGTACCCCAGAAGCAGCCCACCCACATGGAAGCCACGCGATGAGCGAGACGACGACCCGGGTCCTGATCGTGGACGACGAATGGATGGTGCGCTCCATGCTCAGCACCATCATGGCGTCCGCCCCCGACATCGAAGTGGTGGGCGAGGCATCGGACGGCAATACGGCGGTGTCGATGGCCGCCGCCCTGGAGCCGGACGTCGTCCTGATGGACATCCGGATGCCCCGCTCCGACGGCCTGACCGCCACAGAGCGCCTCACCCACTCGCCCCGCCCGCCGCGCGTCGTCGTGCTGACCACCTTCGACCTGGACGAATACGTCCAGACAGCGCTACGTCACGGGGCGGTCGGTTTCCTGCTGAAGGACGCCACCGCCGATGACATGATCGCTGCGGTGCGCAGCGCGGCCCGCGGCGACGCGATGCTCTCCCCGAAGGTGACCCGCCGCCTCATCCGCCGCTTCACGGAGGACGACGGCCCCTCCGCCGGGCGGCAGCGCCGCCGCTCCGAGGCCCGCAGCCGCCTGGAGGCCCTGACGGAAAAGGAGCGCGAGGTCCTGATCGCCCTGAGCGGCGGCCT
Organism: Streptomyces rectiviolaceus; assembly: GCF_039533825.1. Lineage (NCBI taxonomy): Bacteria > Bacillati > Actinomycetota > Actinomycetes > Kitasatosporales > Streptomycetaceae > Streptomyces > Streptomyces rectiviolaceus. The sequence continues at coordinate 42,302 of NZ_BAAAUG010000041.1, read as the reverse complement.
CTCCAACACCGGCATCGCCGCGGCCCTGCACATGAGCGAGGCCACCGCAAAGACCCACATCAGCCGGATCCTGTCGAAGCTCTCCCTCACCAACCGCGTCCAGGCGGCGATCCTGGCGCACCATGCGGGGCTCGTGGACTAGGGCGCGTGCCACCACTCGAAGCCGTCCGAGTTCAGTCCGGGTGGCGTTCGCGCCAGGTTCGGGTGATCTCGTCGACGTCGAAGGGCTTCAGGCCCAGGGGTGGGCCCGGGGGTGGCATGCGCAGGGCTTCGTGGATCTTGGTGTTGAGGTCGGTGACGAGTTTGCGGGCCGCCTGCTCGGAGGGGGCGTCCGGCGCCGCGGCGAGTACGTCCTCGGCCTCCTTGCGCAGGGCGAGGGTCGGGGGGAGGTGGGAGAGGCCCTCGCGGGCCATCTTCTGCTTGATCCACCACTGCTCGTCGTACGAGGAGTCGGCGAGGCCGTCCGGGAGCGGCTTGCCGCGGCCCTTCAGGGTGGCGAAGTCGCCGCGCTCCTCCGCCTCACGGATCTGCTTGTCGATCCACGACTCGAAGTTGACTCCAGGTGGCTTCCGTTCGGTCATGGGTCCATTGTTCCAAGGGCCCGTGCTTTCGCGCGAGGGGCGACTTAGGATGCGGCGCGGCGCGATGCGGAGCGGGCGAGGTGCGCTCCGGGGGTGCGCGTCCGGTCGTCGAGAGTGGGGGAGCGTACGTGCTTGAGCTGACCATGGCCCTGTTGTCCGGGGCTGACGAGGGGGCGACGGCGGGCATGCTCATGGCCGACGCGCCGAGCGCACCGGGTTCCGTGTTGCGGGTGGGGCGCGATCGCAGCGTGTGCCGTCTTGTGCCGCCCGATGACTGGCTGTTCGTGTCGCGTACGCATCTGGAGTTCCGCTGCGGGCCCGACGGGGCCTGGACCGTCACCTGGCTGCGCGGATCGCATCCCGAGCCCGCGTCGCAGGTGCGCCTGACGGTGGGTGGGGCGGCGGCGCCTCTTGAGTACGGGGGAACGGCGCCGCTGGCCCGGGGCGGGTCCGGTGACGTGGTCATCCAGGACCGGGCCGGGGCGCGCAGCGTGAACGTCGGGTTCTATCAGGAGGGTTGAGGGGGGCGCGTCGTCCTTCCTCCGTATCGGTCCAGCGCGTGGTCCAGTGCGCGGTCCGGCCTCGGTCCGGTATGTGGGCCGGGCTCAGTCCAGTACGCGGGCCAGTGCCAGGCCGTCGTAGCCCTTCGTGCCCACCGTCTGCAGCGCCGTGCCGCTCAGCTTCGGGTGCCGGGCGATGAGTTCGAGCGCCTTGCGCGTGCCCTGCACGCCGGGGTCGGTGGAGTCGGCGTCGGCCACCGCGCCGCTTCGTACGACGTTGTCGACGATGATCAGGCTGCCGGGGCGGGTGAGCTTGAGCGACCACTCCACGTAGTGCGGGTTGTTGGCCTTGTCCGCGTCGATGAAGACCAGGTCGAAGGGGGTCGCGTCCTCGTCCACCAGCGCGGCGAGCGAGTCGAGGGCCGGGCCCACCCGGACCTCGGTGAGCTTGTCGAGGCCGGCGCGGGCGAGATTGCCGCGGGCCACGTCGGCGTGGACCGGGGAGTACTCCAGGGTGATCAGCCGGCCGTCCGCGGGCAGGGCGCGGGCCAGCCAGATCGTGCTGTAGCCGCCTAGCGTGCCGATCTCGAGGATGCGGTGCGCGCCCTGGATCTGGGCGAGGAGCTGGAGCAGCTTGCCCTGATTCGCCGCGACGCTGATCTGCGGCAGACCGGCGGCGTCGCTGTCGTGCAGGGCCGCGGTCAGTGCCTCGTCGGCGGGGGCGAGCAGGTCGGTGAAGTAGGTGTCGACCGCGGTCCATTGCTGCTGGGTCATGGGGGCCTTCCCAAGTGTTCGTTAGGTTCGCTAACGATGTTAGTGGGGTGGGGGTCGATTGTCAGTGGGGACTCGCATACTGGGGTCGTCGGGCTGTGATGGCGCGACGCGGGATGTGGGCTGCGGGCTGTGGGGGGTTGAGATGACGTACGGAACGGGGCAGGTGCTGCCCGCGGCGGCGATCCGGGGGCTTGCCGACCGGTGGCTGCCGCTGATGGCTTCGCCGGGTGCGGGACCGCGGGGCGACGCGGGCGCGGGGGACTTCGCCTGCTCGCCCGCCGGTCTGTGGCTCGCGCTGGCCGCCGTCGCGGTGGGTGCGCGGGAGGAAACCGCCGGGGAGCTGCGGGAGTTGCTCGGCGTGGCGGGAGAAGACGCCGCGGGTGTGGTCACGGGAGCCGCGCGGGCGCTGGCCGGCACGGACGCGGTGGCTGTCGCCACCCGGGTGTGGAGCCGGGTCCCGGTGTACCGCGCGTATCGGGAGGCGCTGCCGGACGTGGGGTTCGGGCCGATGGATCCGGACGGCATCGACGCGTGGGTGCGGGAGGCGACGGACGGTCTCATCGATCGGCTGCCGGTGGTGATCACTCCGGATGTGCTGCTGCTCCTCGTCAACGCGCTTGCGCTCAAGGCGCGTTGGGAGATCCCCTTCGAGGGGGCGGGCACGCGCGACCAGGACTTCACGGACGCGCTCGGCGTGCGGCACCGGGTGCCCACCATGCACCGGCCCGTTCCGCTGAACTGCGCCTGGACGGTGGGCGGCGCGAGCGTCGTCGAGCTGAAGTGCCGGGCGGAGGGCGGGCGGGCGCCCGCCCGGGTGCGGTTCGTGCTCGGTGAGCCGGGTGCGGGGGCCGCCGAGGTGCTGCCGCTCGCCTGGGCGCCGGAGGGGCGGTGGACCGGGATCGACGCCGAGCAGATCAACATGGCGGTGCCGCGGATCTCCTTGCGGACGCGGACGGACGCGACGGAGCAGTTGGCCGCGCTGGGTGTGCGGTGGGCCATGAGCGAGAGGGCCGACTTCTCCGGGATGTCTCCGGAGCGGCTCGCGATATCTCAGGTCGTGCAGGAGGCGGTGGTGAGGGTCGCCGAGGAGGGGGTTGAGGCGGCGGCGGTTACGGCTGTGCCGATGGCGCCGGGCGGGGCGTATGTCCCTCGACGGATCGAGTGGATCGCCTTCAACCGGCCGTTCGGGGTTGTGGTGCTTGACGGGGTGGGGGAGGTGCCCTTGTTCACTGCCTGGCAGGCGGGGGTGCCGGGGTAGGGGCGCTTTTCTTTCCCCAACCCCGCCCCTTCCCGAAAACCCGCTCGGCGCGGGGGCCTTGGTTGCCGTCATCACCGGCTTCGCCGAGTTCGTCCTCAAGCGCCGGACGGGCTGGGTGGTCCGCCGAGTTCGTCCTCAAGCGCCGGACGGGCTGGAGATCGAACTCGCTTCCACCGCCGGGGGCGAACCCGGCAGCGGACGTCCCGCGCTCTCGCTCATGAACCACACCGCGACGCCGCCCACCACCGCCGCGGCCATCATGTAGTACGCGGGCATCATCATGTTCCCCGTCGCCCCGATCAGCGCCGTCACGACCAGCGGTGTCGTGCCTCCGAAGATCGACACGGAGATGTTGAAGCCGATGGAGAGCGAGCCGTAGCGGACCTTGGTCGGGAAGAGGGCGGGGAGTGTCGACGGCATCGAGGCCGTGAAGCAGACCAGGAGCAGGCCGAGCGCCGCCATGCCCAGGCCGATCGCCCAGAGCGAGCCCTGGCGGATCAGGAGCAGGGCGGGGACCGAGAGGAGCAGGAAGCCCACGCAGCCCGCCGCGATCACCGGGCGGCGGCCCACCCGGTCGGTCAGCGCGCCCGCGAACGGCTGGACGCACATCATCAGCGCCATCACGGCGAGCACGACCAGGAGCCCGTGCGTCTCGTCGTACTTCAGCTCGCTGGTCAGATAGCTCGGCATGTACGACAGCAGCATGTAGTCCGTGACGTTGAAGACCAGGACCAGGCCCATGCACAGGAGCAGCGCCTTCCACTGGCCCGTGACCATGTCGCGCAGGCGCACCTTCGGGCGGGACTGCTCGTCCTTGTGCGCCTTGGCCAGCTCCGCCGCGAACGCCGGGGTCTCCTCCAGCTTCATCCGCAGGTACAGGCCGATCAGGCCCATCGGGCCCGCGATCAGGAAGGGGATGCGCCAGCCCCAGGAGAGGAGGTCATCCGAGGACAGGAGAGCCGTCATCAGGGTCACAAGGCCCGCGCCGCCGATGTAACCGGCCAGCGTGCCGAACTCCAGCCAACTGCCGAGGAAACCCCGCTTCTTGTCGGGGGCGTACTCGGCGATGAAGGTGGAGGCGCCCGCGTACTCGCCGCCCGTCGAGAACCCCTGCACCAGACGGGCGATCAGGAGCAGGATCGGCGCGCCCACGCCGATCGCCCCGTACGACGGGATCAGGCCGATCGCGAACGTGCCCGCCGCCATCATGATCATGGTGAGGGCGAGTATCTTCTGGCGGCCGATGCGGTCGCCGAGCGGGCCGAAGACCATGCCGCCGAGCGGGCGGATCAGGAACGCCGCCGCGAAGGCGCCGAAGGTGGAGAGAAGCTGGGCCGTGGGGTTGCCCGACGGGAAGAAGACCTTGCCCAGCGTCACGGCGATATAGCTGTAGACGCCGAAGTCGAACCATTCCATCGCGTTGCCGAGCGCGGCCGCCTTCACCGCCCGCTTGACCAGCGCCGGGTCGACGACGGTGACCTCCGCCGACGCCTGCCCGGAGGGCGGGGCCTGCGTCTGCGGTGCGACAGGTGCGACGGATGCGGCGGTCGGCAAGGGTTCGCTCGCCTGCCTCTCGATTGACGACAAGGGCAGAGCCGCCCAGCAAGGGGCGGCCCGAAAGCGACCATAGGTGTAGGCGACATCATTACGTTCGGTGTCCGGTCGGCCGCACATCGTCCGGAAAGTGCCGCTATCCAGGGCAAATGGTTCCGCTTCCGGCGGAGGTGAGAAGGCGCCCTTGTGATCTTTGTCGCGGCTTGTACGGGGAACCGGGGCGACGCCCGGACGAAACGGGCAGTTAGGAAGTCTGCGCAAAAGCCGATAGAAAGCGGTGTGGATGCCAGGTGAAATGAGGGTTGCGCGCGTCTTCACATGAGGGCGCGGGCGTCCCGGAGCCGACTGCACGTCTCGGAGCAGCCGACTGCACAGCTCCGAGCCGACGGAGAACTCTCGGAGCTGACCGGACGTTGGGACCGAGCAGAGATGACGAGCGGGGCGGGAGGGCCGACGGCACGTGGCGAATGTCGAGCACGGAGGACCGGGAAATCCCTTTGGGGCGGGGGCCGGTGCACCGAAGACGCGGATCGGGGCGGCCCGTGTCGCCCTCTGGCTGATCGCCGCCGTGCTGGCGGTACGGCAGTTGGTCGTCGTCCTGCGTACGCCGGAAGGGGAGCGGCTCACCGACCTGGAGACCTGGATCGGTCCGGACGGCGTCCTTCATGTGAACGGGTCCTTCTACGACGCGGACAAGTTCACCGGCACCCCCTTCGCCGGACTCGTGCTCAAACCGTTCTCCCGCGCGGCCGAGCAGGCACTCGGCTGGGGCTGGACGTTCGGCACGCTGATCCTGGTCGTGATCCTCGGCATGGTCGCGGCACGGGCGCTGCCGCAGCCCGTGTCCCGGCGCACCTCACTGCTCGCCGCGCCCGTCGCGATCTGCCTCCTGATGCTGTCGCTCCCGGTGCGCAACACCCTGCACCTGGGCCAGACCAGCATCATTCCCGTACTTCTCGTCCTGCTCGGATGCTTCGCGGTCCGCGGGGAGCGGGCCAGCGGCGTCCTCATCGGCATCGGGGCCGCGCTGCAGCCCACCTTGCTGCTCTTCGCCGCCCTGTTCTGGTGCACAGGCCGCAAGCGCGCCACGGCATCCACCGGCGCCACCTTCCTCACCGTCACCGCGCTCGCCTGGGCCGCGATGCCGCACGACTCCTGGGTCTACTGGGTGCATCACCTGGCGGGCGCCGGCCTGGGCGCGAGCCCGGACGGTGTCGCCAACCAGTCGCTGCACGGCGCGCTGCTCCGGTTCGGCCTCGAAGGGCCGCTGGAGATCGGCCTGTTCACCGCCCTGAGCGCGGCCGTCGTCTGGTTCGGCCTGCGCCGCGCCGTCCGCTACGCCAAGGACGGGCAGCTGCTGCTCGCCGTCGCGATCACCGGCTGTGTCGCCGTCGCCGTGTCCCCGACGACCTGGCAGCACCAGCTCCTGTGGGTGCTGCTCGCGGTGGTCGGCCGGGTCGGCAAGAAGCAGTCCGACCGGTACATGTGGCCGGTGGCCGTCGTCCTCGTGTCGACATTGCCGGCGAAGATGATGCTGCCGAACATGCCGGTCGTGGAGCCCATCCGCGACAACACCGTGCTGATCGCCGCGCTCGCCGCCGCCACCGTCGTGCCGTTCCTTTCCCGTACGGCTCCGCAGTACCAGGAGCCCATCCCCACCGACTACGCCAAGCCGGTGCCCGCGCGCTGGAGCCGGGTGCCGCTGCTGCCGTTCTGGCGGCGGGTCATCACCCGGCCGAACCTGCTCCTCGAACTGCTCCTGATCCGCGTCGGCTACTCCGCCTACCAGCAGGCGCGGCTCGCCGCGACGGGCGGCACCAACTCGGGCGGGCGGGCCACCGCCGAGCGCCACGGCGACCAGATCTACTCGATCGAGCAGTTCCTGCACATCGACATCGAGCACTGGGTCAACCACGCGGTGGTGAAGGCGGGCTGGCTCGAGGACTTCTTCAACTTCTACTACACGTCGTTCCACTTCGTGGTGCCGCTGACCGTCCTCGGTGTGCTCTACGCCCGGCGCCCCGCCGACTACCGCTGGGCGCGCTCGGCGCTCGGCTTCGCCACGGTCCTCGCGCTCGTCGGGTTCTGGCTCTATCCGCTGGCCCCGCCGCGCCTGATGCCGGGCCTCGGCTTCATCGACACGGTCCATGGCGTGCAGGACTTCAGCCGGCCGGACTACGGCACGCTGACCGCGCTCACCAACCAGTACGCGGCGATGCCCTCGCTGCACTTCGGCTGGTCGCTGTGGTGCGGCGTGGTGATCGCGATCCTTGCGCCCAAGTGGTGGATGAAGGCGCTCGGCCTGCTGCATCCGCTGTTCACGGTCTCCGCGATCGTCGCCACCGGAAACCACTGGGTCCTGGACGCGGTGGGCGGCGCGGCCGTCGTCGGCGCGGGCTTCGGACTCGGCCACCTCCTCGCCGGGCCCCGGGTGGGCAGGACCCTGAAGGTGGCGACAGGGGCGCAGCCGCCGGTCATCGACATGTCGAAGGACTCGGCGAAGGACCGTACCCCGAGCTGATCCTGTACGTCCCCGGCCTGGACACCGTGAGCCGGGTGAAGTCGCCGTGCCGCTTCAGGCAGGCCCCCTCCGCCCGGAGCCACGGCGAGTACACCAGGCGCAGCGTCACCGGCTCGCGCGTGGGGACGCGGACCGTCATGGCCGAGCCGGTGGACCGGACGACGGACGCGGGCTTGGACACCATCGGCACCGCGTCCTTCACCCGGAACACCCGCCAGTGCGTGTCCCGCCACACCGGCTCCAGCCACTTGGGGCCGCCTGCGACCAGCGCGGCCTCGTCCTCGGCGAATCCGTCCGGCTTCCCCGACGGCAGCACCACATAGCCGACCGCCCACTTGTCCAGCCACGCCCGGTAGGTGGTGGCCGAGAAGGACCCGTCGTAGAAGAGCCGGCCGCGCTCGATGTCGAGCTGCCGGTTCCAGCCGCGCGCCATGTTCACGTACGGGGCGAGGGCCGTGGCCTCGCGGTGGTTGCGGGCCGGGACCACTTCCACGCGCCCCCGGTCGGCGCCGAGCCGCTCCAGCTCGCGGACCACGCCCTGGGTGTCGGCGGCCCACTTCGGCACGGTCGTCGACACCGCCAGATCGTCCACGGTCTTCTGCGTCACCCAGGCCGTGGAGAGCACGAGGGCGACGGTGAGCACGACGCGGCGTACGCGGGACAGCGCGGGCGCCAGCAGCGCGCCGAGCAGCGCCGCGGGCGCGAGCAGCTCGGCCAGGCGCTCCACGTTCGTGCCGATGGGGGACGGGATGAGATACGTCAGGACCGTCCCGGCCGCGTACACGGCCGCCCCCCACCGCAGCACCCGCCACTCGCGCGGAGCCGCCACGACCAGCGCCAGGCCGAACACCACGGGCGGGAAGATCCGGTCGAAGGGCATCAACTGCTCGCCGGTGAAAGGGAAAAGGACGGTCGTCGCCCCCACGACCACCACCGGCGGCACGAGCAGCGCAGTGGCACGCCCCCAGTCGCGTACGAGGAAATAGGCGGCGCCCGCCACGACGAGGAAGAGACCCGCCACCGGACTGGACATGGTGGCAAGGGCCGCGCACACCACGGCGGCCCCCACGCGCCGCTCCCGCACGAGAGCCAGGCACGCGGCGAACCCGAAGGCGATGCCGAGCGCGAACGTCGTGCGCCCCGACGCGACGTTGCACCACACGGCGAGCGAGGCGAGCACCGCGGGCCACAGCGGGCGCCGTATCCCGGTGCGCTCGATCAGCGCGGCGACCAGCCAGGCACCGGCGACGCCCGACACCACGGTCACCGTCTTCACGCCCATGGCGGCCATCAAGTAAGGGGAGATCAGGGAGTAGTTGGCGGTGTGCATGCCGCCGTACCAGAACAATCCGTACGCGGCAGCGCCGTGCTCGGAGGCGAAGCGGGCCCAAGCCTCCTGCGCCGCCAGGTCGCCGCCGCCGGTGGCGAGGAACGCCGCCCACACCGCGTACAGCGGAAGCGTGGGCAGGGTGGCGATGAGCGGAATCCGGTGGCGTCGGCAGAAGGCCCGGAGGGAGGCCTTCCGCCCGGTGGGTGTGCTGCCCGATGACGCGAGAGAGAGATCGGCGGAGACCACGGCGACCGTTTCCGTTCGAAGTCTTGGAGAGGCAACGTTTGCTTCTCAAGACGCGTCTCGCAACGGAAACGTTGGCTCCCGACAGCTCATGGCTGGATATGCCACCCGGATGCCACTACGGGCCGACCGGACACCGTCCACGGGCCGACCGGGCGCCGCCGGTGGCCGAGGGGAGGCAGGGGCAGGGCGTAGGGGGGAGTCGCCCCTGCCTCCCTGGCAGCAGGTCAGCCCGAGCTGACCTGCAGTTCCTTGACGCCGTTCAGCCAGGCCGAGCGGAGCCTGCGGGGGTCGGAGACCAGCCGCAGATCGGGCAGCGCGTCCGCGATCGCGTTGAAGATGAGGTTGATCTCCAGGACCGCGAGCGACTTGCCGAGGCAGAAGTGCGGGCCTCCGCCGCCGAATCCCAGGTGCGGGTTCGGATCGCGGGAGATGTCGAACTTCTCGGGCTCGTCGAAGACTTCGGGGTCGTTGTTGGCCGAGGAGTAGAAGATCCCGACGCGGTCACCCTTCTTGACCGTCACGTCCCCGATCTCGGTGTCCTGGGTCGCGGTGCGCTGGAAGGAGACGACGGGGGTCGCCCAGCGCACGATCTCCTCGGCGGTGGTCTCCGGGCGCTCGCGCTTGAAGAGCTCCCACTGCTCGGGGTGGGTGAGGAAGGCGTGCATGCCGTGGGTGATGGCGTTGCGGGTCGTCTCGTTTCCGGCCACCGCGAGCAGGATGACGAAGAAGCCGAACTCGTCGGAGGAGAGGTTGCCTTCGTCCTCGGCGGCCACCAACTGGCTGACGATGTCCTTGGCCGGGCACTCCTTGCGGGCGGCGGCGAGGTTCATCGCGTACGAGACGATCTCCATGGCTGCCTCGGCGCCGACCTCCTCGGTGATCGCGTACTCCGGATCGTCGTAGGCCGCCATCTTGTTGGACCAGTCGAAGATCTTCGTCCGGTCGTCCTGGGGCACGCCGATGAGCTCGGCGATGGCCTGCAGGGGGAGTTCGACGGCCACGTTCGTGACGAAGTCGAAGGAGCCGTCGGGCGCGGCGTTCGCCAGGGCCGTCTCGACGATGGAGCCCGCGCGCTCGCGCAGGGCGTCCTCCAGGGAGCGTATGGCGCGGGGTGTGAAGCCGCGCTGCACGATCTGGCGGACCCGGGTGTGCTCGGGCGGGTCCATGTTCAACATGATCATCTTCTGGACCTCGATCTGGTCCCGGCTGATCGTCTCGTTGAAGCGGATGACCGCGGTGTTGAGGTTCGAGGAGAACAACTCCGGGTGCGTGGAGACGTATTTGACGTCCGAGTGCCGCGTGACGGCCCAGTAGCCCGCGTCGTCGAAGCCGGAGATGCGCGGCGGCTGGGCGATCCAGCGCACCGGTTCCGTCTGTCGCAGCTGGGCGAACTCCGGGAGGGGCACGCGCTCTTGGAGCAGGTCGGGGTCGGTGAAGTCGAACCCGTCGGGCAGCGCTGGACAGGGCATCGGCAACTCCAGGAGTTCAGTTCCGGTTGTGAGTCGTGGTGCTGAGTCATGGTGCTGAGTCCGGCTCTTGCTTCTGACGGACCATCAGGAGATGCCCCGCAAGGTAGTAACGGGTTCTACAAGTGGCAAGGCCCGTGACGGGTCCGCTTTCGTGCAGGTAGTGCGCAAGGTGCGTGCAAGCCCCTTGCGGTGCCGGGGTCGGGCTCAGCAGACTGCATGCAGAACTAGAACGCGTACTAGTTCTCCGCGTGGGTGCCGGGACACTCGCGCGGGATGTGGATGGAGAGGACGCCCATGGCCGCGGAACCTGTCATCGTCGAAGCCGTACGCACCCCCATAGGTAAGCGCGGCGGCGCGCTCGCCAACCTCCACCCCGCCTATCTGCTCGGCGAGACCTATCGCGAGCTCCTCGGCCGCACGGGCATCCACGCCGACTGTGTCGAGCAGATCGTGGGCGGCACGGTGACCCACGCCGGGGAGCAGTCCATGAACCCCGCGCGCACGGCCTGGCTCACGATGGGCCTTCCGTACGAGACCGCGGCGACGACAGTGGACTGTCAGTGCGGCTCGTCGCAGCAGGCGAGCCACATGGTCGCCAACATGGTCGCGGCCGGCGTCATCGACGTGGGGATCAGCTGCGGCGTCGAGGCGATGTCACGGGTGCCGCTGGGGTCGGGCTCCAAGCACGGTCCCGGCAAGCCGTTCCCCGAGGAGTGGAACGTCGACCTGCCCAACCAGTTCGAGGCGGCCGAGCGGATCGCCCGCAACCGGGGCCTCACGCGGGAGAACGTCGACTCGCTCGGCCTCATCTCGCAGGAGCGCGCCGCCACCGCCTGGGCCGAGGAGCGCTTCAAACGCGAGACGTTCGCCGTCCAGGTCCCGACGACGGAGGAGGAGCAGGCCGCGGGGCAGGGCATGTGGCGGCTCGTCGACCGGGACGAGGGGCTGCGCGACACGTCGATGGAGGGCCTGGAGCGGCTCAAGCCGGTGATGCCGACCGCCGTGCACACCGCGGGCAACTCCTCGCAGATCTCGGACGGCGCGGCGGCGATCATGTGGGCGTCGAAGCGGATGGCGCGGGCGCTGAAGCTGAAGCCGCGGGCGCGGATCGTGGCACAGGCGCTCGTGGGCGCCGATCCGCACTTCCACCTGGACGGGCCGATCGACGCGACGCGGGCGGTCCTGGGCAAGGCGGGGATGTCCCTGAAGGACATCGACCTGGTGGAGATCAACGAGGCCTTCGCCTCGGTGGTGCTGAGCTGGGCGCAGGTCTTCGAGCAGGACCTGGAGAAGGTGAACGTGAACGGGGGCGCGATCGCGCTGGGGCATCCCGTGGGGGCGACCGGAGCTCGGCTCATCGCGACCGCCCTGCATGAACTGGAGCGCCGGGACAAGGAGTTCGCGCTGATCACCATGTGCGCGGGCGGGGCTGTGGCCACGGGGACGATCATTCAGCGGCTGTAGGGCCGGTCTGGAGATGCAGAACGCCGGGGCCGGGCTGGATATATCCAGCCCGGCCCCGGCGGCATTCAGCCCGTCCGGCGTTTGAGGACGAACTCGGCGAAGCCGGTGATCGACGGTGCGCAGGGCTTCGGCTCAGGCGGCAGCGCCAGGGCTCAGTACCAGCCGTTGGCCTGCCAGTGAGCCCAGGCGCCCGTCGGGCTGCCGTAGCGGTCGTTCATGTAGTCGAGGCCCCACTTGATCTGGGTCTCGGGGTTGGTCTTCCAGTCCGCGCCTGCCGAAGCCATCTTCGAGGCGGGCAGGGCCTGGACCAGGCCGTAGGCGCCGGAGGACGAGTTCGTCGCCTTGTGGTTCCAGTGGCTCTCGTGCTCGACGATCTTGCTGAACGCCTTGTACTGCGCGGGGTCCGGGATCATCTTCTTCGCGATCGCCTGCGCCGAGGAAGGAGCCGCGGCGGGAGCGGCGGCCGGAGCGGCCGCCTTCGCCTCGGTGGGGGCCGCGGCCTGGGCCGGGCCCGCCATGAGCACCATGCCGGTCGTGGCGGCGGCCACGGCGGCACCGGTGAGGGCCTTCTTCGGGGTGGCAATACGGCGGAGGAGCGTGGCGGACAAAGCGTGACCTTCCGTGGGGGACATGGTGTCGCGGGCACGCCGTGGGCCACGGGGTGTGGCTGGGGGAATGCGTCGGCGCCCTGGGCCTTGAGGCCGTCGGCGCCGTGCGACTCGATCCAGAGAAGCAGGGCTGTTACGTCTCCGCAATGACCCCTTTTACTAGTGGATGTCGCATGTAAGCAGAAGGTCCTTTGTGTGACGTGGCTCTCAATCCCCAGGTCAGGGCGTATATTGACGCGTCCGCGTCAGGAGAGTTGATCTACGGCCCTGCCTAGTAGAGGACCAAGGTCCTGTGGGCCGCCTCACCGCGAAGGGACCCCTTCGGTAACGGAGAGCCGACGGCCGCCTACGCCTTCGGCCCCTCGAATGTGACCTGGGCCTCGAAGGCGGCCCGGCGCGTGGCCCGGCGCAGCGCCTTCAGGACGGCGGGGCCGAGGGCGAGGCTCAGCAGGACGGTGACGACGGCGCGGGGAAGGTCCCAGCCGAGCGAGGTCGCCAGGCAGTACGCGATGAAGCGGCCGAGGTTCTCGCCGACAGGGTCGCCGGGCACGAAGGAGACGCCGGTCGCGAGGCCGCCGAGGTAGGGCCAGCCCTGCAGGTTCATGACGGTGCCGTACAGGACGGACGAGACCGCTCCGTAGGTGGCGAGCAGCCACAGCTCGCGCCGCCCGCGCAGGCTGTCGGGGCCCGGCAGCAGTCCCGCGCCCATGCAGACCCACCCCATGGACAGCATCTGGAACGGCATCCATGGCCCGACGCCGCCGGTGAGCAGCGCGGAGGCGAACATGGACACGGCACCGAGCACGAACCCGAACCCCGGTCCGAGCACGCGCCCGCTGAGCACCATGAGGAAGAACATCGGCTCGATCCCGGCCGTCCCCGCCCCCAGTGGTCGCAGGGCGGCCCCCGCGGCGGCAAGCACCCCGAGCATCGCGATGGCCTTGGCGTCGAGCCCGACATCGGCGATGGTCGCCACGACCACGGCGAGCAGGAGCGGCAGCAGGGCCGCGAAGAGCCAGGGCGCGTCCTGGGCGTGCGCGCTGAGCCCCGATTCCCCGCCCGCGATGAGCGGCCACCCGAAGGCCACGACGCCGACCGCGCTGACGAGCGCGAGGGCGCCGATGGAACGCGGGCCCAGGCGGATGGGGCGGACCTGGCGGATGGCGGCACGGCCGGTTCCGGGAGCGTGGCTCACGCGGCCCCACCCCCGGCACCCAACGCGTCCCGTACCTCCGTGACCGTCAGCCACCGCTGCGGGGCAAGGATCTTGGTGGTCTGCGGGGCGAAGGACGGGGACGAGACCACGATCTCCGGGGTCGGGCCGTCCGCGACGATCTCGCCGTCGGCGAGGATCGCCACCCGGTGGGCCAGTTCCGCCGCCAGTTCCACGTCGTGCGTGGCCAGGACGATCGCGTGGCCCTCGGCGGCCAGGCCGCGCAGGAGCGTGACCAGGCGGGCCTTGGCCGCGTAGTCCAGGCCCCGGGTCGGCTCGTCGAGGAGGAGAAGGGGAGGGCGGGCCGTCAGGACGATCGCGAGGGCCAGGGTGAGGCGCTGGCCCTCCGAGAGGTCGCGGGGGTGGGTGTCGTCCGCGATGCCGGGGAGCAGCTCTGTGACCAGCGCGCGGCAGGTGCCCGGGGCCGCCGCCGCGTCATGGTCCGCCGCCGCGCACTCGGCGGCCACCGTGTCCGCGTAGAGGAGGTCACGCGGCTCCTGGGGGACCAGGCTCACGTGGCGGATCAGTTCGCGCGGGCCCGTGCGGTGCGGGACGGCTCCGCCGACGCGGACGGAGCCAGCCGAGGGTTCGAGCAGGCCCACCAGGGTCGACAGGAGGGTGGACTTTCCGGCGCCGTTGCGGCCCATCAGGGCGACCGTCTCTCCCGCGCGGACGGTGAGGTCCACGCGGCGCAGGGCCTCCACCCGGCCCCGGCGGACGGCCAGACCGGAGACGTTCGCGGCGGCTGCCTCCGGTGCATCCGTCTTCGTACGCTTACGCAAGCTGGGCCAGCGCGTCGCGGGGCCCGCCACGGGAGGCAGGGCCTCGGTCTCCTCGCGCGGCTCGGCTTCCGCCATCGCCAGGCGCTCCCGCAGCGCGCCCGCCCTGCGCCGCGCGTCCCGCACCGTCAGCGGCAGCGGCGACCAGCCCGCCAGGCGGCCGAGGCCCACCACCGGCGGGTAGACCGGAGAGACGGCCATCAGCGACGCGGGATCCCCGAGCACGGGCGGCTCGCCGGGCGCCGCGAGCAGCAGCACCTGGTCCGCGTACTGCACGACCCGCTCCAGGCGGTGCTCGGCCATCAGGACCGTGGTGCCCAGGTCGTGCACGAGGCGCTGCAGTACGGCGAGTACTTCCTCGGCGGCGGCCGGGTCGAGGGCCGACGTCGGTTCGTCGAGGACGAGGACCTGGGGGTGCGGCGTGAGCACCGAGCCGATGGCCACGCGCTGCTGCTGGCCGCCGGAGAGCGTGGCGATGGGGCGGTCGCGCAGATCGGCGAGGCCAAGCAGGTCGAGCGTCTCCTCGACCCGGCGGCGCATCACGTCGGGGGCGAGCCCGAGCGACTCCATCCCGTAGGCGAGCTCGTCCTCGACCGTGTCCGTCACGAAGTGCGAGAGCGGGTCCTGACCCACCGTGCCGACGACGTCGGCGAGTTCACGCGGCTTGTGTGTACGGGTGTCGCGCCCCGCCACCGTCACACGGCCCCGCAGCGTGCCCCCGGTGAAGTGCGGCACGAGTCCGCTCACCGTGCCGAGCAGCGTCGACTTGCCGACCCCGGAAGGCCCGACGAGGAGCACCAACTCGCCCTCGGGCACGGCGAGATCGACCCCGCGCACGGTGGGCTCGGCGACCCCTTCGTACGTGACGGAGACATCCTCGAAGCGGATCATGAGGGCTCCTCGGTGGGTACGGGGGCGTCGGACTCGGAGGGCGGGGCGGCGGACTCGGGAGGGGCGGGCGCCGGTTTCCCCGCGGAGGGGGCCGTCGGCTTGTCCACGTGTGCGGACGCCGAGTCCCCGGCATGCGCGGGCGGCGGCCCCGGGGGCGCGGTGTCCGGCTCTCCTGCTGGTGCGGACGCCGGGCTCCCCGCCTGAGCGGACGCCGACTCCCTGGCCCGCGCCGGACTCGGTTTCCCCGTCCGCTCCGGTGCCGCCGCCGCCGCGGGCACCGGTGCCACGAAGGCGGGCAGCAGCCCGACAAGCACCGCCGCCGCGGGCCACAGCGGCAGCGTCGGCGCCGTCAGCGGGACGACTCCGGGGTGCAGGGCGGACGCGTCGTAGGTGGCGGCCCAGATCATCAGGCCCGCCACCGCGATCCCCGACCCGGCGACGAGCCAGGCGCGCACGCCCCACGGGTCGGGGCGGTAGCGGGTGCGGACGGAGCGCCGGCCGCCGAGGCGCAGTCCTGCGAGGGCGGCGACGAGACCGGCGGCAAGGACCGGCAGACCGTAGCCCATGCCTCCCTCGGAGAGCAGGCCGTACGTTCCCGCGCAGACGCCCATCAGGCCGCCCAGCGTCAGCACTGCCGTCGTCCTGCGCACCCCGGCGGGCACCGGCGCGCTGCGGCCGAAGCCGCGCGCGTCCATCGCGGCGGCCAGGGCGACCGACCGCTCCAACGCGCCTTCGAGGACCGGCAGCCCGACCTGGAGCAGCCCCCGGATGCCCTTGTCGGCGCGCCCGCGAAGGCGCCGCGCGGCCCTGAGGCGCTGCACATCCATGATCAGGTTCGGCGCGAACGTCATCGCGACGACGATGGCGACCCCCACCTCGTACAGCGCGCCCGGCAGCGACTTGAGCAGCCGGGCCGGGCTGGCAAGCGCGTTGGCGGCGCCCACGCAGATGAGGAGACCGGCCAGGCGCACCCCGTCGTAGAGCGCGAAGAGCAGCCCCTCGGCCGTCACCCTGCCGCCGATCCGTACCCCCTTCGCCCAGTCGGGCAGCGGCACTTCGGGAAGCGTCACGATGACATGCGTACCGGGGATGGGGGAGCCGAGTACGACGGCGAAGACGAGCCGGATCGCGATCACGAAGAGGCCCAGCTTCACGAACGCGCCGTACGACCGCGCCCACGGGGCGGACGTCTTGCGCGCCGCGACGACATACCCCGCGACCCCGATGAGAAGGCCGAGCAGCAGGGGGTTGGTGGTGCGGGACGCCGCGACGCCGAGGCCGAGCGCCCACACCCACCAGGCGCCCGGGTGCAGCGCGTTGCTCCGGTGCGCTTCGGGGGCCAGACGCCGCCGCAGCGCACCGGGAGCGGTGCTCGGGTGATCGGTCATCGCGCGGGTCAGCCGCGTCGGCGGCGTGCCTGCCAGACGGCGGCCCCGCCGAGCAGGGCGATGGCGGCCACGCCCGCGATCAGGCCGACGGAGGGACCACCGGAGTCGTCCTTCTTCGCGCCGGACTCGGTCGACTCGCTCTCGGCGGGCTTCTTCTCAGACTCCCCGTTGCCCGCGACCTGCTCGCCGCAGCCCGACTTCGGGTAGTCCGCGATGGCGCACAGCAGCGCGTTGCTGTCGTAGCGCAGCGGCTTGGCCACCGCGGCGAGCGCGTCCGCGCTTGTCGCGTCGTCCGCGATCTGCGCGCAGGCGGTACGCGGCTTCGGCGGGGTCTCGCCGCCGGGGGCGTCACCCGGTGTGCCGAAGTCGATGACCAGGGCGATGCGCTTGCGGTCGTCCTTGGCGGGGGTCTTGGCGCAGATCGTGTCGAAGTCCGCGGCGGCGCGCGGCTTCGCGGAGTCCTTCGAGTCGTCGGACACGGAGAACCGGAAGCCCTGGACGGCCCCGTCGTCGGGGCGGGCGGTGCTCGGCCCCTGGGGCGCGTACGCCCACTTGGAGCCGTCCCGGTCCCAGAAGGACCAGTAGCGGTAGCCGACGGCCTGGGCGGGGGCGGCGGCGAGGATGCCGAGCAGGGCGGCGACGAGCGCCCCGATCACCAGGCGTCCGCACCGCGCGCGACCCCGCGTCACAGCTGCTGCTTCTTCTTGTTGCCGCTGTAAAGGAAGCCGATGCCGATACCGGCGACCATGCCGACGCCGATGATCCACCAGATGCTCACGCCGCCGCCGTCGCTGTCCTTCTCGTCGGCGGCCTGCTCGGTCGCCTGCGGGGCCGGACCTTGCGCATTGAGCTGCTTGACCAGGTCCGCGCCGCCGAAGTCACGCGGGTCCAGGCCCGAGGCATGGGCGGCGAAGATCAGCTGGGCGTAGGCGGCGGGGCCGGACTTCTTGGCCCAGTCGGCCGAGTTCTTCGCCAGCCACTGGGCCGACTTCTCGGCCTGCTCCTGCTGGCCGGCCGCGGCGAGCGCGAGCACGGAGTCGGCGGTGTTGCCCAGGTCGGGCATGTTCTTGGCGCCGGGCATCGACGACATCAGGTGGTCGTCGCCCTTGGCGAGGGTCTTCAGGAGATAGCCCGTGCCGTTCGAGGCCGCCTGCTCGGCGGTGTCCGCCTTCGCGCACTTCGGGGCCGCGGCCTCCTTCTTGGCGGCATCGACGACCAGGCCCTTGCCGTGGGCGCCGAGGACACCGGCCGCCGTGGCGTCCGCGTTCGGCGAGAGCTTGCCGGACTTGGCGTCCGCGAGGCCGAAGGCGCCGCCGTCCTTGCCGCAGCTCATCGAGAGGGCGGGCAGGGCGTCGTAGGGGGACTTGCCGTCCTGCGACTTCATCGACCGCGGCTTCTCGCCCGCCGCGGCGAGCGCGCCGATGACGATGCCGGTGGAGTTGGCGTCGGATGCCATGCCGGGGCTGTAGCCCCAGCCGCCGTCCTTGTTCTGCACCGACTTCAGCCAGCCGACGCTCTTGTCGACCGTCTTCTTCTGACCGCCGAGCGCGGCGAGCGCCTGCACGGCGGAGGCCGTCGCGTTGCTGTCGAACATCGTCTTGGAGTCGCACGGCTCGGCCGCGTCGGCGCGGTAGGCGGCGAAACCGCCGCTCGCGCACTGCTGTCCTGTGAGCCAGTCGACGGACTTGTCAGCGGGCTTCACACCGGCCGAGTCCTGGGCGAGCAGGGCGTACGACTGCCGGAACACCCCGTCGAACTTGGGGTCGGCGTCGCCGTACAGACCGGAGGGAAGCGCGGCGGAGGGCGACGGGGACGCGGTGTCCGCGAAGGCGGCCGGGGCGGCGGCCGAACCGAACACGGCGACGGCGGCCAGGACCGCTGCGCTGCGGCGAACGTTCATGATGCGGCGGGTGCCTCTCCCTGCGGGGAGCGGGGCAGCACGGGCGCGTAGCGGGCACGGGCACCGGGCGGCTCCGGCTCCGTATACCTCGACGGTGCCGTTCATCGGGGGCCCCGATGAAGCGAGCCGGTCATGCTTCGTACCGGGCAATCCGGCTCACCGCGGATGCGGTATACGGCTGCGGGTCAGCGCCGGATTCGCACCGGCTTCCCCCTGTACGGGCATGATGACGACGGGGCCACTCTACCGGCCCGTAGGGGGAGTGGCCGGGGCGCCCGCCCCCGGCCGGAGGTCACACCGCGCGGTACCGCACAGGATCGCTGCCCACCGCCTCCGCGCGCCCCAGCTTCACCAGGCGCCGCACATGGGCCTCGGCCTCGGAGACCGCGATGTTCCGTGAGCCGTACCGGATCTCGGCCCAGGGGCGGTTCCACTCCATCCGCTCGGCGAGCTGCCAGGGCGTGAGGGGCTCGGCGAGGAGGGCGAGCAGGTCGGTGAGGCGCTCCTCGTGGTGGGCCAGGATCTCCCGCACGCGGGCCGGGGCGTCCGTGAACGCGTACTGGTGGGCGGGCAGCACCTCGGCGGGGCCCAGGCGGCCGATGCGCTCCAGGGAGTCGATGTAGTCGCCCAGGGGATCGGTGATCGTCTCGTCGTCCGGGTCCTCGTACAGGCCGATGTGCGGCGTGATCCCGGGGAGCAGATGGTCGCCGGAGAACAGGCGGCCGTGCCCCGGCAGTCGCGCCGGGTGCTCCTCCTCCAGGTGCAGGCAGACGTGGCCCGGGGTGTGGCCCGGCGTCCAGATCGCGCGGAGCCTGCGCCCCGGCAGTTCGAGCAGTTCGCCGGGTGTGATGTCGCGGTCGGGGAGCGCGGCGGCCATGCCGGGAAGGCGGGGTGCGCGGCCCGCGTCACGGGCGGCGAGGAGCGGGGCCAGGTGGTCGGCGGGGGCGCCCGCGGCCGTCAGCTTCTCCACCATGTAGTCGAACCAGCGCGCGGGCGGTCCTGTCCGCGTGCGGCGTACGACCGACGCGTCCGCCTCGTGCATCGCGATCCACGCGCCCGAGGCCTCGCGGACCTTGGCCGACAGGCCGTGGTGGTCGGGGTGGTGGTGGGTGATGACGACGCCGTGCACCGCGTCGGCGGACGTGCCGCAGGCAGCGAGGCCGGTGGCGAGGGCGTCCCAGGACGTGGGGTCGTCCCAGCCCGTGTCGATGAGGACCGGACCCGCGTCGGTGTCCAGGAGATGGACGAGGGTGAAGCCAAGCGGGTTGTCCGGGATCGGGACCTTGATGCTCCATACGCCCCCGCCGTGCTCGGTCACCTGCGGATCGGTCACCTGCGTCATCGGGCGCCCTCATCTCTCGTCGGCTGCGCGGCCACGACCACGGCCCTCGTTCACCATAACTAGAACTAGTTCCAATGATCGCCCAAGTCGACTGTTTCGTCAGGCTACTTGAAAGGCTGCTCGCACCTCGCTCCCCGTGGACTACTGGAACTAGAACTGGTATCAGTTCTGAAACAGTGTCAGGAAGCGTGCCGCGCAGGCGGAATCCCGCAGGAGGCAGTCAGCCATGACCGAGCTCGTGGAACACGGACAGCTTTTCATCGGCGGGGAGTTGGTGGACCCCCTCGGCAAGGACGTCATCGAGGTGATCTCGCCGCACACCGGCAAGGTCTTCGCGCGGGTGCCGCACGCCGCGCCCGCCGATGTCGACCGGGCCGTCGCCATCGCGCGCAAGGCGTTCGACGAGGGGCCCTGGCCCCGGATGACGCTCGACGAGCGGATCGAGGTCATCACGAAGATCAAGGACGCGTTCGCCGTACGGCACGAGGAGATCGCCCGCGTCATCAGCTCCGAGAACGGCACCCCGTACACCTCCAGCGTGATGGTGCAGGCCCTCTCCGCGATGATGGTCTGGGACTCGGCGCTCACGGTCGCGCGCGACTTCACGTACGAGGAGGCGCGCGACGGAGCCCTCGGCAAGATCCTCGTCCGGCGCGAGCCGGTGGGCGTCGTGGCGGCCGTGGTCCCGTGGAACGTCCCGCAGTTCACCGCGGCGGCCAAACTCGCGCCCGCGCTGCTCGCCGGATGCCCGGTGATCCTCAAGACCTCGCCCGAGGCGCCGCTCGACGCCTACATACTCGCCGACATCGCCACCGAGGCCGGTCTTCCGCAGGGCGTCCTCTCGATCATCTCGGCGGACCGCGAGGTGAGTGAGTACCTCGTCGGGCACCCCGATGTGGACAAGGTGTCCTTCACCGGCTCCGTCGGCGCGGGCAAGCGCGTCATGGAGGTGGCGGCCCGCAATCTCACGCGCGTGACCCTGGAGCTCGGCGGCAAGTCGGCCGCGGTGATCCTGCCCGACGCGGACGCGGCGAGCGCGGTCGCGGGCATCGTCCCCTTCGCCTGGATGATCAACGGCCAGGCGTGCGTGGCCCAGACCCGCATCCTCGTGCCGCACTCGCGCTACGACGAGTTCGCCGAGGCCTTCGCCGCCGCGGCCTCCGCGCTCAAGGTCGGCGACCCGCTCGACCCGGAGACCGAACTCGGCCCGCTCGTCGCCCAGCGCCAGCAGCAGCGCTCGCTCGACTACATCCGCATCGGCCAGGAGGAAGGCGCAAAGATCCTTACGGGCGGCGGGCGTCCGGCCGGGCTCGACCAGGGCTGGTACGTCGAGCCGACGCTCTTCGGCGGTGTGGACAACTCGATGCGCATCGCCCGCGAGGAGATCTTCGGCCCGGTCATCTGCCTTCTTCCGTACGGCGACGAGACCGAGGCCGTGAAGATCGCCAACGATTCGGACTACGGGCTCAGCGGCAGCGTGTGGACGGCGGACGTGGAGCGCGGCATCGACGTGGCGCGGCGGGTGCGCACCGGGACGTACTCGGTGAACACCTTCAGCCTGGACATGCTCGGCCCCTTCGGCGGCTACAAGAACTCGGGCCTGGGGCGGGAGTTCGGGCCCGAGGGGTACGGCGCGTTCTTCGAGCACAAGATGATCCACCTCCCCGCGGGCTACGAAGGGGCGGGTGCCTGATGGGTGACCGCTGGCACGTCGAGGTGGACCGCTCGGTCTGCATCGGCTCCGGGATGTGCGTGATCACGGCGCCGGGCGGATTCGCGCTCGACTCCGCCCGCCAGTCGCACCCCGCGGATCCTGAGACCGACGCCAACGAGAAGGTGCTCGAAGCGGCCGAGGGGTGTCCGGTCGAGGCGATCACCATCACGTTGTCAGGCAGCGGGGAGGTCGTTTTCCCGCCGGAGGACTAGCAGAGTTCGCACCGGCAACGGGCTTTACTTCCGTGACGCCGACCGCACCGTTCTGTGTGGGTCTCGTGTTCATTATGTGCACTCGAACGGGTGCGAACAGGACTTTACGCATGCGTTCCGCATGCCCGATCGATGACGTCTGTGACTGTCCGTCCCCTTTGCGACCTGGAACTCTCTGAGCCAGGCCACATAGGGAGGGGACGTTCGTGGACAAGCGGTACGAGGTCTACTGTCTGGCTGACAGGCACTTCTACGAGACTCCGGACCGTTTGTCCGTGGGCGGCACCGCCCCCGAGTTCGGGACGGCGGGGCGCCCGGTCCCGCAGGGATGGCGGTCGGCGCGCGAGGGTGACTGGCTGACATTCATCCCCGTCGACGAGGGCGGGCACGCACGGCCCGCGCCCCAGCAGGGCTGGAAGATCCATGTGTCCGCCACGCTGGAGAACGCCGACCGGGTCGCCGCGGCGGTCTGGGACCACTGCGTGCCGCGCGCCGTCCCCTTCAAGTTCATCGCGGGACGGCACCTCCTCCACCTGCGCAACAGCAAGTACGCGGGACGCGACGGCAGCGGCAAGTTCGCGACGCTCTATCCGGCCGACGACCATCAACTGCAGGCGATCCTGAGTGAGTTGGGGCAGGCTCTCGAAGGGGTCGAGGGCCCCTACATCCTCACCGACCTGCGCTGGCAGGAAGGCCCGCTGTACGTCAGATACGGCGCCTTCACCCGACGTATGTGCGTCAACGAGCGCGGCAGTCTCGTCCTCGCGATCGAGAACGACCGTGGCGTCCTTGTCCCCGACTCGCGCGACCCGGCCTTCCGGGTCCCCGAGTGGGTGACGCTGCCGGCGTTCCTCGAATCCCAGCTGGCGGCACGGAACAACACGACGACCACCGACCTGCCCTACCGCATGGAGAAGGCGCTGCACTTCTCCAACGGCGGCGGGGTCTACGCGGGTACCGACACACGGGACGGCCGCAAGGTCGTCCTGAAGGAGGGCCGGCCGCACGCGGGCCTGGCGTCCGACGGGGCCGACGCCGTGGCCCGCCTGGAGCGCGAGCGGGACGCGCTGGAGAAGCTGGCGGGTCTCGGCGTCGCGCCCGAGGTGCGCGACTGGTTCGAACTCGGCGGCCACCGCTTCCTCGTCATGGACTTCCTGGAGGGCCGCACCCTCAACTCCTTCTTCGCGGACCGGCATCCGCTGCTGGTCAGTGAGCCGGACGCGGACGCGATCGCCGCGTACACGGCTTGGGCGCTGCGGATCCACCGCGCCGTCGAGGACGCCGTCGCGGCCGTGCACGAGCGGGGCGTCGTCTTCAACGACCTCCACATGTTCAACATCATGGTGGGGCCCGACGAAGAGTCCGTATCCCTCCTCGACTTCGAGACGGCGACGAAGGTGGGCGAGGGCAGCAGACAGGTCGTGGCCCACCCCGGATTCATCGCACCCGCGGACCGCGAAGGTGTGGACGTCGACCGCTACGCCCTCGCCTGTCTGCGGCTCGCCCTCTTCCTGCCGATCACCACGCTGCTCGCCGTCGACCGGGGCAAGGCCGCGCACCTCGCGACGGTGATCGCGTCCCAATTCCCCGACGTGCCCAAGGAGTTCCTCGCTGAGGCCGTGGCGGAGATCGAGCGCGGCGGGCAGGAGCAGGCTCACGCGAAGGGCGCCACCAGGGCGACCGCGGGGCCGGCCGCACCGCTCGTCGAGCTCGCCGACTGGCCGCACAGCCGGGACTCGATGGTCAAGGCCATCATCGCCTCGGCCACCCCGGAGCGTGACGACCGGCTCTTCCCCGGCGACATCGCGCAGTTCACCGACGGTGGCGGGCTCGGCCTGGCGCACGGCGCGGCCGGAGTGCTGCTCGCCCTCGCCGAGAGCGGCGCCGAACGCTACGAGGAGGGCGAGCGCTGGCTCCTGAAGCACACCGAGCTCGCCCCTCCCGGCACGCCCCTCGGCCTCAACGACGGCCTCGCGGGCATCGCCCACGTACTCGAACGCCTCGGCCACCGCACCCGCGCGCTCGACCTGATGGAGCTCGTCCTCCGGGAGAACTGGCAGCGGCTCCCCTCCGACCTGCACGGCGGCCTCGCCGGACTCGGCCTCGCCCTGGACGCCCTCGCGCACAGCACCGGCGAGGAGCAACTCGCCCAACACGCACTGCGAGCAGCGGAGTTGATCGGCGAGCGGCTGACCGCCGACAGCCCTCCGAGCGGGCGGCCACGGGCCGGTCTGCTGCACGGGGCCACCGGTCCCGCACTCCTCTTCCTGCGGCTCTACGAGCGCAACGGCGACCCCGCGCTCATCGACCTGGCGGCGCGGGCCCTGCGTGCGGACCTCGACCGGTGCGTGGCGCGGCCGGACGGCAGCCTCGGCGTGGACGAGGGCTGGCGCACGATGCCCTACCTCGGCGACGGGAGCGTCGGCATCGGGATGGTCATCGACGACTACCTGTCGCACCGGGACGACGCCGGGTTCGAGGCGGCACGGCCCGGCATCCTGGCCACCGCGCGCTCACGCTTCTGCGTACAGCCCGGCCTGTTCCAGGGGAGGGCCGGACTGCTGCTGCACATCAACCGCAGCACCGCGCCCGGCATCACACCCGAGGACGTCGCCGCGCAGATCGAGGGACTCGGCTGGTTCGCGATGCCGTACGCCGGCCAACTCGCCTTCCCCGGCCACCAGATGCTGCGCCTCTCCATGGACCTGCACACCGGAACGGCGGGCTGTCTCCTCGCCCTCGCCGCCGCCCTGGGGGACGGCGGAGCACACGTCCCCTTCCTGCCGCCGCCCAGGCGGCCCCAGAGCCGGCCCCGCTACGCATCGGAGTCGTGACACAACCCATATGGACAACAACGTCCCCAAATGAGAGGGAACATCATGGCGCTTCTCGACCTGCAGAGCATGGAGTCCGACGAGATGACCGGTGGCGGCGGCGGTGGCGGCGGCAGTCAGGTGAGCCTGCTGCTGTGCTGGAGCGCCGCGAGCGTGCTGCTCTGTCTGTGACGTCGGCCCGTGCCTGAGCGGCACGGTCTGTGAGGGACTGGGCGGTGCCTCTGCCAAGAGGCGCCGCCCGGCTCCATCTACGCCACGGACACCCCGTCGGACCCCCGTCACGGACACGAGGACTGCGAGGACCCGGACCGCATGGCGACCACTACCAGCCGTCCTCATCAACCTCATCAACCTGCCGACGACGCGGGCCTGTTGAAGGCCGCGACCCGGTACAGCGCCGCCCGCTGCGCCGCCCTGGCGCTGTGCAGTGTTGCGGGGGCGGGCGCGAGCCTCTTCCTGCCGTTCGCGATCGGCCGCGCCCTCGACGCCGTCCTCGCGGGTCACGCGGCGGGCCACGTCGGCGCCGACGCCACCCGCTGGATCCTCGTGTGCACGGCGCTCATCGGCGCGAGCGCGCTCCTCGACGCCTGCGACGGCGTCCTCACCGGAACCACCAACGCCCGCACCACGGCCTGGCTGCGCGGCCGTGTCGGACGCCATGTCCTGGCCGTCGGGCCACGCGCCACCGCGCGCTTCGCCCCCGGCGACCTGGTGGCCCGCCTCATCGACAACGCGGCACACGCGGGCGTCGCGCCCGCCACCCTCGCCGCGCTCCTGGCCGCCCTGGTCGCGCCCGTCGGCGCCATGGTGGCCCTCGCCCTGATCGACGGCTGGCTCGCCGTGGTGTTCATCGCGGGGGCGCCCGTCCTCGTCCTGCTCCTGCGGTGGTTCGTGCGCGTCTCGTCCGACTGCGTGGCGCGCTACCAGCAGGTCCAGGGGGACATCGCGGGGCGCCTCAGCGAGGCGATCGGCGGGGCCAGGACCATCGCGGCCGCGCACACCGAGGACAAGGAGGCGGGGCGCGTCCTCGGCGCCCTGCCCGAACTCTCCCGCCAGGGTCACCGGATGTGGCGGGTCCAGGGCCGCTCCCAGTCGCAGGCCGTCGCGGTCGCGCCGCTCCTGCAGATCGCGGTCGTCGCGGTGGCGGGGCACCTGGTGGTCCAAGACCGCATCACCGTGGGCGAGTTGCTCGCCGCATCCCGGTACGCGGTGCTGGCCACCGGGATCGGCATGCTCGTCGGACAGCTGGGAGCACTGGTACGGGCGCGGGCCGCGGCGCGGCGCCTGGGGGAGGTGCTCGGCGAGCCCGCGACCTCGTACGGAGCCGCGGAACTCCCCGTCGCGGACGGGCTGTTGGAGATACGCGGCGTCAAGGTGACCCGCGGCGGGCGCACCGTGCTCGACGGCGTCGATCTGACGGTGCCCGCCGGCGGCACGCTCGCCGTGGTCGGCCGCTCCGGCGCGGGCAAGTCCCTTCTGGCGTCCGTCGCGGGCCGGCTCGCCGACCCCGACGAAGGGGACGTACGACTCGACGGCGTCCCGCTGCGTTCGCTCAGCCGCGAGGAGCTGCGCCGCGAGGTCGGCTACGCCTTCGAGCGGCCCGCGCTGCTCGGCGCGACCCTGGAGGACACGATCGGCTTCGGCGCCCCGCGCCCGGCGCCGTCCCGCATCCGCGAGGCGGCCCGCGCGGCGCACGCCGACCCCTTCATCACCCGCCTCCCCGACGGCTACGCCACGCCCTGCGGGCAGGCTCCCCTCTCCGGCGGCGAGGCCCAACGCCTCGGCCTGGCAAGGGCGTTCGCGAGAGGCGGGCGCATCCTGATCCTGGACGACGCGATGTCGAGCCTGGACACCGTGACGGAACACCACATCGCCGAGGCCGTGCTCCACCACACCCCGCACCGCAGCCGCCTGATCATCGCCCACCGTGCGGCGACGGCGGCCCGCGCGGACGTGGTGGCGTGGCTGCACGACGGCCGGATCCGGGCGGTGGGGACGCACGCGGAACTGTGGGAGCGGCCGGAGTACCGGGAGGTGTTCGGCGCGTGAGGCGCGTGAAGGGCGTGAAGCGAGTGAAGCGTGCGGCGCCCGTGAAGCGCGTACAGCCCTCCCCGGCCCCGCAGGGCACCTACAGCCGAGGGGTCCGCTTCCTGTGGCGCAGGTGGCCGGTGGTGCTGCGGCTCGCGCTCTGGTCCGTCCTTGAGACCGGGCAGACCTTCCTCACCGGGTACGCCCTCGCGAAAGCCCTGGACGACGGGTTCCTCGCGGGGCGTGAGGCGGTGGGCCTCGGGTGGCTCGGCGCGGCCGGGCTCGGCGTCGTGGTCGCCGCGTACGGCACGGGGCGGGTGTACCGCGCGGTCGCCGACCTGGTGGAGCCCTTGCGGGACACCCTGGTGCGGCAGGTCGTCGACCGGGGGCTGCGGGACGCGGACGGGGCCTCCGTGTCCCGGCTCACCCAGCAGGTGGAGATCGCGAGGGACACGTTCGCGGGCCTGGTCCTCGTGTCCCGCTCCTTCGTCTTCACTGCGGTGGGCGCGCTGATCGGCCTGTTCTCGCTGGCCCCGCTCCTCCTCCTGGTGGTCGCGCCGCCGCTGTTGGCCGGTATCGGCCTGTTCGTGGCGAGTCTGCGCCCGCTGGCCCGGCGCCAGGAGCGATTTCTCGTCGCGGACGAGGGCATCGCGGCCCAACTGGGCACGGTCTCACCGGGGTTGCGGGACGTCGCGGCCGCGGGCGCGGAGCAGGACGTGGCCGAGGACCTGGACCGGGGCGTCGCCGCCGAGTACGCGGCGGCCGGTTCCCTCGCCCGCTGGGGCGTCCTGCGCACGGCGGCCCTCGCGACCGGAGGCCAGCTCCCGCTCGTCCTGCTCCTGGTCACGGCCCCTTGGCTCCTGAACCGCGGGGTGACACCCGGCGCCCTGGTGGGGGCGATCGCCTACGTCACCCAGGCCCTGCTCCCGGCCCTGCACAACCTGATCCACGGCCTGGGCACGAGCGGCTCCCGCCTGGCGATCGTCCTGCGCCGCCTGACGTGGGCCCCGCCGACGGAGGCTGCCGCTTCCGACCGGGTCGAGCGTGGGGCGGATGGTGATGCGCGGCGTGCGGGCCCCGTGCGGCGGGACGGCGCGACGCCTGCTCGTGACGGGTCGGTGACCGGTGAAGGACCCGCCCTCCAGCTCACCTCCGTCACCTTCGCCTACGGCCCCCTCGCCGAGTCCGTCCTGCGCGATCTGTCGCTCACCGTCCCGCGCGGCGGCCACCTGGCGGTTGTCGGGCCCAGTGGGATCGGGAAGTCCACGCTCGCCGGGCTCGTGGCCGGGCTGTTGGAGCCCGGCAGCGGTCTCGTCCGCGTGGACGGGCGGCCCGTGCGGGGGCGAGAGGCCGCCGGGCGGCGGGTGTTGATCCCCCAGGAGGCGTACGTCTTCACGGGCTCGGTGCGGGAGAACCTGGAGTATCTGCGGGCGGATCCCGTCGCCGACGCGGAGTTGCTGGCCGCCGCGCGGGCCGTCGGGCTCAGCGGCGTGATCGAGCGGCTCGGCGGGCTCGACGCCTCCGTCGACCCCGCCGCGCTCTCCGCAGGCGAGCGGCAGCTCATCGCGCTGACCCGCGCCTATGCCTCGTACGCCCCCCTGGCCCTGCTCGACGAGGCCACCTGCCACCTCGATCCGGTGGCGGAGGCCCGCGCCGAGCGGGCGTTCGCGGCGCGTCCTGGCGGCACCCTCGTGGTGATCGCCCACCGCATCAGCTCGGCCCGCCGCGCCGACCGGATCCTGGTGATGGACGGGACGCACACCCTGTGCGGCCGCCACGAGGAGCTGCTCGAGAGCTCCTCGCTCTACCGCGAACTGTCCGGCAGCTGGGGCCCGGTGAACGGGTCGCCCCAGGTGAACGCGGCGTCATACCCAGCCCTCCCCGCGGGAGATCCGTATGGCGTCGATCCTGTTGCGGGCCCCGGTCTTGCGGGTGATGGCCGCCATGTAGTTGCGCACCGTCCCGTTGGTCAGGTGCAGACGGTGCGCGATCTCGGCGACGGGCGCGCCTCCGGCGGCGAGTGAGAGCACCAGTAACTCCCGGTGGGTGAGCGGCATCTGAGATGCCTTCAGGAATCCGAACCCCAGTGACTCGTCCACGAACCGCTGCCCGGCCGCCACCTGCCTGATCCCGGTGAGCAGCCGGTCCGGCGGACTCGCCTTGTCCACATAGCCGAGGGCGCCGGCCTCCATACAGCGCCGGAGCAGTCCCGGCCGGTGGCCGGAGACCAGGACGAGGAGCGGGCAGCCGAGCCCGCCGTTCACGGGATGGGACTGTTCCCCGAACTCGGCGGACGCATACGCCGTGTCGCCGTCGGGGTCGACCACGCAGACGTCGGGGCGTACGACGCCCGTACGGTCGCGGGCGCTGTGCCATGGTGCATGGGACACCTCCAGATCCGGCTCACGGGCGAGACGTTCCGCCAGAGCCGATCGCATCAGACAGGCGTCGTGCACGAGAAGAACCCGGATCACGTTCCGATCCTCCAGCTTGCCGCTTATGGTCCCGATTGCTTCATTCAGCACGTAGACCATTCATACGGCGCCGACGGCTCATCCGGACGCGTAGAACTGGCCAAGCGGGACCAGGAGAGGCTCAGGGGCGCAATTGCCAGGTGACTGCGCGCCCCCCGTGCACCGATTGTTGCGGGGGCGCGGATCCCGGCCGCTCGCCGGCTAAGGGGTCTCGGGAGACGTCAGGTCGATCAGGCGGCACACCATCTCGATGTCGATCTTGACCTGCGCGATCGACGCCCGGCCCGAGAGCCAGGTGATCAGCGCCGAGTGCCAGGTGTGCTCGATGACCCGGACCGCCGAGAGCTGCTCGGGGGTCGGCGCGTCCGCCAGGCCCATCGCGTCCAGGATGATCGCCGTGGTCAGCCGCGAGACCGTGTCCACCTCGGGGCTCACGGAGCGGTCGGCGAAGGTCAGCGCCCTGACCATGGCGTCCGCGAGATGCGGCTCGCGCTGCAGGGCGCGGAAGGCCCGCATCAGCGTCTCGGCGCACCGCTCGGCGGGTGTCTCACCCGCGGGCGGGCGCTTACGGATCGTGGTGTGCATGTGCTGCAGCTGGTCCTGCATCGTGGCGACCAGGAGATGCACCTTGGAGGGGAAGTAGCGGTACAGCGTGCCGAGGGCGACGCTGGAGGACTCGGCGACCTCGCGCATCTGCACCGCGTCGAACCCGCCCCTGCTCGCGAGTTGGGCGCTGGCGTGCAGGATGCGGCGGCGGCGCGCCTCCTGCCGTTCGGTCAGGGGCGGCGACGCCGGATCAGCTGCTGCGACTTCCGCTGCCTTGGCTTCCGCTGTCATATGTCCCGTTGTCCCGTTGTTCCGTCGTCCCGGTCCGGTCACGTGGTCGGCCAGCATGGCAGGGCACCCGCCGTGGCGCGAATCACCTGATCCGGGCCTTACAGCGCGGCTACCTGCCGGTAGATTCAAAGCTCGTTCAGCGATCATTCAACGATCAAGTCTGAAACTTGTTCTAGATTACCGTCCCGGCGTAACCTCGCGGACAACCGCAGGGAGAAGGGGGCCGAGAGTGACCGCTGAGGCCATGGAGGCGGGCCCCCGGACGGGGTCGGACGCCGATGGTGACCGTCCGTTGCGCATCGCTCTCCTCACGTACAAGGGGAACCCGTTCTGCGGGGGACAAGGCGTCTACGTACGTCACCTCTCGCGCGAGCTGGCCCGCCTGGGCCACAGCGTCGAAGTGATCGGCGCACAGCCCTATCCCGTCCTGGACGAGGGCCTCGAAGGGCTCAGGCTCACCGAGCTGCCGAGCCTCGACCTCTACCGCTCGCCCGACCCCTTCCGCACGCCGAAGCGCGACGAGTACCGCGACTGGGTCGACGCGCTCGAAGTGGCGACGATGTGGACCGGCGGCTTCCCCGAGCCCGCCACGTTCAGCCTGCGCGCCCGCCGCCATCTGCGGGCCAGGCGGGGCGAGTTCGACGTCGTGCACGACAACCAGACGCTCGGCTACGGCCTGTTGGGCGACCTCGGCGCGCCGCTCGTCTCGACGATCCATCACCCCATCACCGTGGACCGCAGGCTGGATCTGGAGGCGGCGCCCGACTGGCGCCGCCGCATGTCCGTACGCCGCTGGTACGCGTTCACACGCATGCAGAAGCGCGTGGCCCGCAGGCTGCCTTCCGTGCTCACCGTCTCCGGCACATCGCGCCAGGAGATCGTCGACCACCTCGGCGTACGCCGCGACCGCATCGACGTCGTGCACATCGGCGCCGACACCGGCCTCTTCTCGCCGGACCCGTCGGTCCCCGAGGTGCCGGGCCGGATCGTCACGACGTCCAGCGCGGACGTCCCGCTCAAGGGCCTCATCTACCTCGTCGAGGCCCTTGCCAAGGTCCGCGCCGAGAACCCCGCCGCCCACCTCGTCGTCGTCGGCAAGCGCGCCGAGGACGGCCCGGTGGCGCAGACGATCGAGAAGTACGGCCTCGAAGGCGCCATCGAGTTCGTCAAGGGCATCACCGACGACGAGCTGGTGGACCTCGTCCGCTCGGCCGAGGTCGCCTGCGTCCCTTCTCTCTACGAGGGCTTCTCGCTCCCCGCGGCCGAGGCGATGGCGACGGGGACGCCGCTGCTCGCGACGACCGGCGGCGCGATCCCGGAGGTCGCGGGCCCGGACGGCGAGACCTGCCTTGCCGTGCCGCCGGCCGACCCCGGCGCGCTCGCCGCGGGACTGAGCCGGCTGCTCGGCGACCGCGAGCTGCGGGCCCGCCTCGGCGCGGCAGGACGTGAGCGGGTTCTCGCCAAATTCACCTGGGCCCGCGCCGCCCAGGGCACCGCAGAGCTGTACCGCGCGGCGATCGCCCGCACTTCAGACCCGCAATCCGGCCGCCCCGCCGCCACCCCGACGTACTCCGGGAGCCCTAGCTGATGCTGACCGTCGACTTCACCCGCTTCCCGCTCGCCGCGGGCGACCGCGTCCTTGACCTGGGCTGCGGCGCGGGCCGGCACGCCTTCGAGTGTTACCGGCGGGGGGCCCGGGTGGTGGCCCTCGACCAGAACGGCGAGGAGATCCGCGAGGTCGCCAAGTGGTTCGCCGCGATGAAGGAGGCGGGCGAGGCGCCGGCGGGCGCGACCGCCACCGCGATGGAGGGCGACGCGCTCAACCTGCCCTTCCCCGACGACTCGTTCGACGTCGTGATCATCTCCGAGGTCATGGAGCACATCCCCGACGACAAGGGCGTACTCGCGGAAATGGTCCGCGTGCTGAAGCCCGGTGGCCGCATCGCGGTGACGGTCCCGCGCTACGGCCCCGAGAAGATCTGCTGGGCCCTGTCGGACGCCTACCACGAGGTCGAGGGCGGCCACATCCGCATCTACAAGGCGGACGAACTGCTCGGCAGGATGCGCGAAGCGGGCCTGAAGCCGTACGGCACGCACCACGCGCACGCGCTGCACGCGCCGTACTGGTGGCTGAAGTGCGCGTTCGGCGTGGACAACGACAAGGCGCTGCCGGTCAGGGCGTACCACAAGCTCCTGGTCTGGGACATCATGAAGAAACCGCTGGCCACGAAGGTGGCGGAGCAGCTGCTCAACCCGGTCGTCGGCAAGAGTTTCGTGGCGTACGCGACGAAGCCGCACCTGCCGAAGACCGACGCGAAGACCGACGCGTGACGAGCCCGGAGCGGACCGAGCACCTGGTCCTGCCCGGCGTCCTGACGGCCGATCAGGCCATGCGGACGGTGCGCGGGATCCTGGCCGTCCAGCGCGAGGACGGCGCGATCCCGTGGTTCCGCGGCCACCATCTCGACCCCTGGGACCACACCGAGGCCGCCATGGCCCTGGACGCGGCGGGCGAGCACGCGGCGGCGGCCCGCGCCTACGACTGGCTCGCGCGGCACCAGAACCCGGACGGGTCCTGGTACGCGGCGTACGCCGACGGGGATCCGCACGACGTGACGGACCGGGGCCGCGAGACGAACTTCTGCGCGTACATCGCCGTGGGCGTCTGGCACCACTACCTCTCTACCGGCGACGACACGTTCCTGGACCGCCTGTGGCCGACGGTCGTGGGCGCGGTGGAGTTCGTCCTCGGGCTGCAGCAGCCGGGCGGCCAGATCGGCTGGAAACGAGAGCCGGACGGTGCCCCGGTCAACGAGGCGCTCCTGACCGGCAGTTCATCGATCCACCAGGCGCTGCGCTGTGCTCTCGCCATCGCGGAGCAACGCGAAGAACCCCAGCCGGACTGGGAACTGGCGACGGGCGCGCTCGCCCACGCGATATGCGGTCACCCCGAGCGCTTCCTGGACAAGGACCGCTACTCGATGGACTGGTACTACCCGGTCCTCGGCGGCGCGCTGACGGGCGCGGCGGCCAAGTCCCGCATGGAGGAGGGCTGGGACCGCTTCGTGGTGCCGGACCTGGGTGTGCGCTGCGTCATCCCCAACAACTGGGTGACGGGCGGCGAGAGCGCCGAACTCGCCCTGGCCCTCTGGGTGTTGGGCGAGTCCGACCGCGCCCTTGAGATCCTCCAGTCGATCCAGCACCTGCGCGACCCGGAGTCCGGCCTCTACTGGACGGGCTACGTCTTCGACGACAAGGCGATCTGGCCCGAGGAACTGACGACGTGGACGGCGGGCTCCCTGCTGCTCGCGGTGGCGGCACTCGGCGGCGACGAGGCCACCTGCGCGGTGTTCTCAGGAGAACGCCTGCCGGTGGGCCTCACGCCGGAGTGCTGCGGGGCTCCTGCCGGAGGTCAGTAGCGGCGGAGTCGTCCGGCGATGGCGTGGCCGACGAAGACGTACACGAGGGCTGCCAGGCCATAGCCGCAGACGACTCGGGCCCAGGCCTCGTCGAAGGTGCTGTGTTCTTCCGGGGGGTGCCCCCGGACCCCCGGGCCGTGTGAACAGCGTGCGGGGGTTGGGGGCATCGACTCCGGTGGTTCAGTAGCGGCGGAGTCGTCCGGCGATGGCGTGGCCGACGAAGACGTACACGAGGGCTGCCAGGCCATAGCCGCAGACGACTCGGGCCCAGGCCTCGTCGAAGGTGAAGAGGTCATGGGACCAGCCCGCCAGCCAGCGGGCCACGTCGTGGATGAACTGGACGAGGTCGTTGGCGCGGTTCGCGTCCAACAGATACATGAGGATCCACAGGCCGAGGATGATGGCCATCACGTCCGCGACGATGACGACGACCCGCGCTGCGGTGCTGCCACGTGCTTGTCGGGTGGACATGAGGGGGCGAGTACCAGGTTCGGCCTGGCCGAAACCCGTACGGGCTCGCCCAGGTGGCGGGCCCCGCCGGGCGGGGTGAGGCTGCCGGGAGAGCTGTCCACTCCTGGAGGTCCCCGTGTCGCTGTCCGCCACGGCCGTACGCCGGTCTCTCGTCGCCCCTGTGCTGTGCTGCGCCCTGCTCGCGGGGACGACCGCGTGCAACGACGACGCCGACGCGGTGTCCGCTCCGTCGGCCTCCAGCTCCGCGGAGAAGCAGAAGTTCGCCAAGACGCGCTTCGTCGCGAACGCGGGGATCGCCGCCGGGGCGACGTACCAGTGGATCGTGAAGCCGTTCCGCGCGGGGAAGTTCAAGAAGGGCGCCGACGGGCGCAAGTTCGCCCTGATCAAGGCGGGCCTCGCGGGCACACTCGCCTACAACCGCCTGAAGGCGGCGACGAAGAACGCCAAGGGCGACCCGACGCTGGCCAAGGCGGTGGCGCCCCTCACCGCCGGCATCGACGCGTTGAAGGATCTCCCCTCGAAGCTGCGCAAGGGTGACTCCACGGACTCGGTCGTGAACTCCTTCGACGACGTCATCAACAAGGTGAAGGACGCGGGCAAGGGCGCGGGCGCGGAGGTCAAGGACAAGGTGCCGTCGGCGGGGGAGCTGGCGAAGGGCTAGGCCCCCGGCCTCGGGCGTCCCTTGTCACCGGCTTCGCCGAGTTCGTCCTCAATCGCCGGACGGGCTGGATGGTTCCTGGCCGTTCAGCTCCGCAAGCACCCGCAACGTATGACGGTCCGGCGCAAGCACCAACAGGTCCGTCACGGGACCCTTTCGCCACAACTCCAGGCGTTCCGCGATCCGTTCACGGGGCCCGACCAGCGAGATCTCATCGGCGAAGGCATCAGGAACGGCAAGGACCGCCTCCTCACGGCGCCCCGCCAGAAACAGCTCCTGAATCCTCCGCGCCTCCTCCTCGAACCCCATCCGCCCCATCAGATCCGCATGAAAGTTTCGCGCGGAGGCCCCCATTCCGCCGATATAGAACCCCAGCATCGCCTTGACCGGAAGCAAGCCCTCCGCCACGTCGTCGCAGACCTTCGCCCGCGCCATGGGCGCCACGATGAAGCCGTCCCGCGCATCCGCCAGCGACGCCTCGTACACATCGGACCGCATCGGCGACCAGTAGAGCGGCAGCCAGCCGTCCGCGATCCGCGCCGTCTGCGCGATGTTCTTCGGCCCCTCCGCCCCGAGAAGCACCGGCAGGTCCGCCCGCAGCGGATGCGTGATCGGCTTCAGGGGCTTGCCGAGCCCGCTGCCGTCATCGCCCCGGTAGGGGTGTGAGTGGAAGCGCCCGTCGATGGCGACAGGGCCCTCCCGCCGCAGCACCTGGCGGATGACATCCACGTACTCCCGCGTCGCGGTCAGCGGCGACTTCGGGAACGCCCGCCCGTACCACCCCTCCACCACCTGCGGCCCGGAAAGACCGAGCCCGAGCATCATCCGCCCGCCGGACAGGTGGTCCAGGGTCAGCGCGTGCATCGCGGTCGTCACCGGCGACCGCGCCGCCATCTGGACGACCGCCGTGCCCAGCTTGATCCGTGAGGTCTGCGCCGCGATCCAGGTCAGGGGGGTGAAGGCGTCCGACCCCCATGCCTCCGCCGTCCACACGGAGTCGTAACCGAGCCGCTCGGCCTCCTGGGCGAGCTCCACGTGCCCGGGGTCGGGGCCGCGCCCCCAGTAGCCGAGTGCGAGTCCCAGGCGCATACGCGATCCCGATCCCTTCTAGCTTTCTGACGGCCCGTCAGTTCACTGCGGGGTGGCGACTGTACGACAACGGCCCCCCGCCCGGAAGGGCGAGGGGCCGCGATGTGCGTCAGAGATCAGCCGCGCTGAATCCCCGTGGTGTCCTGCAGCACGCCACGACGGCCGTCCTGCGTCTGGGCCACCAGGCCAGGACCGCGCTGCTCGACGGCCAGGTACCAGGTGCCGGGCGCCAGTTCGGCGATCGGCGTCGGCGAACCGTCCTCCGCGTACAGCGGACGCGGCACCGGCACGGCGAACCAGAACGGCGAGAAGTCACCGGTGGCCTGCGCCGCCCCGGGAGGCGGCGTCTGCTGCCCCTGCTGCGGCTGACCCGGCTGGGCGCCGTAGGGCTGCTGACCCTGCTGGGGCTGACCGGGCTGGGCGCCGTACGGCTGGCCCTGCTGCGGCTGACCCTGCGCACCGGGGTACCCGTACCCACCCTGCGGCTGGCCGCCGTAGGGCTGGGGGGCGACGGGGCGCGGGGCGCCGACGAGGGGGGCCTTGAAGGCGGGGACGGTCAGGGCGAGGACCGCACCGGCCGCCAGGACCAGCGCGGCGATCAGGGAGAGAATGGTGCCGACACCGGCGCTGACGCCACTGTCACCCGATCCCATGTTGTCGAAGCCGCCGGCCGGGTCGAAGATCTGACCCAGGGCGCTCCAGGCGGCGGCGATGGCGAAGGCCACACCGAAGTGCCCGAGGTCGAGGCCGAGGACCTTCGGAGGCGTCGGCAGCCCGCGGGAGACGACGATGCAGACGGCGCCGATGACCCCGGCCAGGGTGACGCCCAGGAGGAACGGCCCACTGTTCCAGGCGTTCGGGATGTCGGCTGAGTCCGGGGCACCTTCGAGGTCAATGATGTCCAGGAACGAGGCGATGAACAGCAACACCGCTGCCCCGATCACCACGCCGTCGCCTCGAGTGAGAGAGCGGATATTCACTTCAGGTCCTTCGTAAGTCGTCTCGTCGGTGGAGGCGTCACTCGCCCCAGGTCGCGGCGCAGAGCGCGGGGATGGCCCCCCATCGTACGGAGGACATTATCGTTCACACGGGTGGGGTGTCTGCTCGGGATAAAGACGTACCGACCCGTTATCCCCGACCGACCAACCCGTTATCCCCGCAGAAAGCTCACGATTCCGTCGGAGATCCCCTGCGCCGCCTTCTGCCGCCAGGCGCCACTCGTGACCAACGCCTCGTCCTTGGCGTCCCGCATGTTGCCGCACTCGATGAACACCTTGGGGACGGTGGACAGGTTGAGGCCGCCCAGATCCTTGCGTACGTCGAGGCCCGTGCCGTCACCGACATAGTTGGACGGGGGGCTGCCCGTCGCGCTCAGGAACTTGCCCGCGATGCGCTCGCCCAAGTCGCGTGACGGAACGACGATCTTGGAGGTGTCCGCGGCGCCGGACTTCACCGACGCGGGCAGGATCACATGGAAGCCGCGGTTGCCCGCCGCCGAGCCGTCGGCGTGCACGGAGACGACGGCGTCCGCGTGGGCGTCGTTGCCGATGCGGGCGCGCTCGTCGACGCACGGGCCCCAGGGGCGGTCGCCGTCCTGGGTGAACTTGACCGTGGCGCCCTGCTTCTCGAGCAGCGTGCGCAGGCGGCGCGAGACGTCGAGGGTGAACTGGGCCTCGCTGTAACCGTTGTTCGTGGAGGTGCCCGTGGTGTCGCACTCCTTGCGGTGCGTGCCGACGTTCACCAGGCGGTTGATCTCCGCGGTGTGCTTGCCGTTGCCCGTGTTGTGGCCGGGGTCGACGACGACGACCTTGCCCTTGAGGGGCCCAGAGGCGGCGGGACGGCTCGACGACTTCGGGGGCTTCGTCGTGCTCGGCTCGCCACTCGCCTCGCCGTCGCCGTCGTCACCCTTGTCGTCGTCCTTCTCGGAGGTCGAAGGGGCCGGATCGGCGGCCGACGAACCCTGCGCGGACTGGCTGGAGGCGGGCAGCGTTCTCGCCGGCTCGCTCCCCCCGGGTCCGCTCGTCGCCTCGTAGATGAGCCACCCCGCCAGGCACGTCGGCACCAGCGCGGCGAGCGTCACGGTGAGAGGGCCGCCGCTGAAACGGCGGGGCGGGCGTGGGGGCTGCATTTCCGGACCTACGTACGACACGACAGCGACTCTAACCGCGAGGTCAGATCCCCGCTCCCGTTCGCCGCAGGACGCGCAGCGAGTCGGTTGCCGAGACCTCGGTGAACGCGCCGGACTCCAGTGCCCTGAGGTAGACGCGGTACGGGGCCTGGCCCGTCATGATGTCGGCCGGGTTCGGGAAGACGTCGTGGATCAGGAGCAGGCCGCCATCGGCGATGTGCGGGGCCCAGCCCTCGTAGTCGCCCGTGGCGTGCTCGTCCGTGTGGCCGCCGTCGATGAAGACGAGACCGAGTGCCCCGCCCCACGCCTTCGCCACCTGCGGCGAGCGGCCGACGATCGCGATCACATGCTCCTCCAGGCCCGCGTGGTGGAGCGTGCGGCGGAAGGTGGGGAGGGTGTCCATGCGGCCGACCTCCGGGTCGACCGTCGCCGGGTCGTGGTACTCCCAGCCCGGCTGCTGCTCCTCGCTGCCGCGATGGTGGTCCACCGTGATCGCGGTGACGCCTGCCTGGCGTGCGGCGTCCGCGAGCAGGATCGTGGAGCGGCCGCAGTACGTTCCGACCTCCAGGAGCGGAAGACCGAGCGCCGCGGCGTCCGTCGCCGCCGCGTACAGGGCGAGGCCTTCGCCGGTGGGCATAAACCCCTTCGCCGCTTCGAAGGCGGCCAGAATCTCCGGCTTGGGAGCCATGGGGGTTCCTCCCGGTCGTAATGCGGTGGGGTTCGTCTGCGGGCCGCCCTATGCTGCCGCATGGCCCGGCCGTTCACGGAGGCGGGGCCGTACAGAGGAGTGGAAGGCGGCCTGTTCATGCAACTCGTACCGGCGGATCCGACGGTGCTGCATCCCTTTCCGGACCAGCCTCGCGTCGTGCTGCTGAAGCCGCTGGTGAAGTCGCCGTTGATCGAGGTGGGGGAGTACTCCTACTACGACGATCCGGATGACGCGACGGCCTTCGAGACGCGCAATGTCCTTTACCACTACGGGCCCGAGAAGCTTCGTATCGGGAAGTTCTGTGCGTTCGGGACGGGGGTGCGGTTCATCATGAACGGCGCCAATCACCGGATGGACGGGCCCTCGACTTTCCCGTTCCCCATCATGGGGGGCTCGTGGAGCGAGCACTTCGATCTGATCAGTGGGCTGCCGGGGCGGGGGGACACCGTTGTCGGCAACGATGTCTGGTTCGGGTACGGGGTGATGGTGATGCCCGGGGTGCGGATCGGGCACGGGGCCGTCATCGCCTCCGGGTCGGTTGTGGTGGATGACGTGCCTGATTACGGGGTTGTCGGGGGTAATCCCGCCAAGCTCATTCGTACGCGGTACAGCGAGGACGAGGTTGCGCGGCTGCTGGCCGTCGCCTGGTGGGACTGGCCCGCGGAGCACCTCACCGAGCATGTCCGGACCGTCATGTCCGGCACGATCGATGAGCTTGAGAAGGCCGCGCCACGCGGGTAGCGAGGCTGATTGCAGGAAAGTCCCGCGACACGCGGT